>NZ_PNDV01000028.1:0-93089 GCF_005930865.1 Pseudoalteromonas sp. S554
GTGATTATGGAGATATAGCACGAATGGAGCTCTGGTAAAAAGTACCTGACCATGGATGGAGCTGAATAGGTGAAATCAGAGGGTAAACTGGAAATTACAGACGAATTGTTGCTTTATCTTTTCATTGTTGATAAAATCAACACTGTGAAAAATTAATCAAGGAGTGGAGCTGTGTACAGAATACTTTTAACACTTATGCTTGCAGCTGCATTATTAGGTGTATCGAACGCGGCAATAGCGGATATAGAGAGTGAACTAGTAACTTACCGCATTGTAACGGAAGATTCAGAAGAAATCCGCGAGGAAACTAACGCGGTTTCCCCAAATGATGTTATCGAATATGAGCTGCGTTACACGAATGTATCTGAACGCCCAATAACAGGGTTGCGTATTGTAGGCCATATTCCAACCGAAACAACTTATATAGCTAACTCTGCAAGCGCTTCAATTATGACCTCTCTTGAGGTGAGTATTGATGGCGGGACTTCTTTTGCAGCTGAGCCTCTGATTGTTACAGATAGCTCTGGCACGCAAACAGAAATATCTGCGGATGAATACACTCAAATTCGGTGGAATTCCTTAGTTGGAATTCAACCCGGAGAAACACACGTATTTACATATCGCGTAGTGGTGAACTAATTGCTAACGGTTTGTTGTGTGTATTAGAGAGCGAATTGGTAGTTCTATTCGCTCAAAATAGTAACAGCCCTTGGTGCTAAGCGCTTTCGTGAAAAATAGGGAAATAAATTATGACGAACTTTAAGTCCAACAGCTCTCACGTTGGAAGATTTGTTCTTGCTTTAGGTGTGCTTTTGTTAATGCTTGTTGCACAAGCATCTGCAATGGCAGCTACGCCTGCGGGAACCGATATTCGAAACAGAGCTACCGTTACTTATGAGGATGTTAACGGTAATCAATACTCGGCTCAATCAAATGAATCAATTGTTACGGTAGCTGAAGTATATTCAGCAACAATTGAAAACGATAGCAACCTGAATGGTGCACCAGGGCAAACGGTTTACTTTAGCCATACCCTTGTAAATACAGGTAACGCAATCGATACCTTTAACCTCTCTGGTTTTGCTGGGTCTGATGCAGCAACTCCGGGTGCAGCCTACAGCGTGTATCTGGACCAGAACGGTAATGGTTTGCCAGATGCGGGCGAATCTATTGTTACTCAAGTTACGTTAAACCCAAATCAGCAAGTACAGCTGATTCTTGCTGTGCCTGTTCCTGCGGCAGCAACGCTAGGTACACAAATAGATTCCACTATACTTGTGCAATCTGTTGGCGGTGGTGCGGGTGTGGTTCTCGATATCGGAACGAACAGCGATGCTGGTACTTATGATTCAGATAGCGATGGTACACCTGATGGTAACGATAGCCTAAACAACGTAGTTACGGTTACTACGGATGCCGTTTTAGTTGCAACTAAAACAGCGGTAGTAAACGCAGCCACTAACACTGTTCGCTATACCTTACAAGTAGCTAATACGGGTGGGAATACGGCTGAGAATGTAAATATATTCGATACTATTCCGACTAATAGTAGCTTTGTGGAAGTAAATGCAATTAATGGTTTGTTAGCATCTAATGGCGATACATTCCGTGATGCCGCCGGCGTTGATACGGCAATACCAAGCGATCCTACTACTATTGTGCTAACCGAAGTTGATGAGCCTGCGGGCATTGATATGAACGGTAACGGTATATCGGGTGAAACTGCGGTTGATGGTATTTTCTTCAACAATGCTTCGATGGCTCCGGGTACTACGGTATCAATTACTTTCACAGTATCATTTGACCCAACGGCAGTTAGTGCAGGTTCACAAATTCGTAACGTGTTTGTTGCGCAAGGTGATACTGATGGCGGTGGTACTCCAAATGATCCGGTACCTTCGAATAGCACAACAACTACTGTAGGCCAAATCTACACGGTTGATGTATCGGATACTGGTGATGCAGCGGACGACGATGGCTCAGTTAACGATATCGCGCGTCAAGATACTGCTGGTGCTGGTTCTACTGTTGGTTTTGCTAACGTGATTACCAACAATGGTAACGGTACAGACATTATCGATTTTGAACTTTTGAACGACGCAGGTGCGGCTTATGCCGGCGCTACTGCGCTTCCTGCGGGTGCGCAAGTGTTCCCTGCGGGTACACAGTTCTCATTCTGGAACGAAGCAGGAACAGTGCAGTTAACCGATACCAATGGTAACGGCCGTGCTGATACTGGCGAGCTGGCTCCAGGCGCAAGTTTACGTATCCAAGTAAAAGCACAACTGCCGGCTGGATTTTCTGGTACCGGACCTTTTGTTGCGACTATGCGTGCTACATCAGCAAACGATCCTTCGGCCACTCCAGCCAGTAACACTAAACTTGAAGTTTTAGGTCAAATCTCAGCTCCAACAGTGGATTTGGCAAACAGCTATAGTGTTGATCTTGTTGATGCTGGCGTGGATGCTGATGCATTTAGTGCAACTACACCAATCACGACAGAAACCGCACAGGTTGGTGGTACAGCCACGTTCCCATTGTTCTTAGCGAACAACTCGGGTAATTCGCAATCGTTTTTCTTACAGTCAACTTTGCCTGCGGGATGGTCGGTAACTTTCCGTGAGTTGGGTATTGATTCGAACGGCGATGGCGTTATTAACAATGCTGCAAATGCCGGGAATACGGTTTCTTCTTCACCGGCATTGCCAGGTGGCGCGGTTTATCACTATGAAGCAGTTGTACAAGTATCTGCAGTGGTATCGCAATCACTTGCTGAGTTTACAGGTGCTGTGGGTGGTGTGAACGGTGATGATATTGGTGGTGCGTATCCGATAATTTTCACGGTTGCCTCTACTTCTGATGGCGCTGTTACCGATACCAAGCTTGATGCGGTTGATGTTACGGCTAATCGGAATATTGATGTAACTCCGGATGGTGCGAACCAAATTCAACCGGGCGGTAATGTAACGTATTCACACATAATCGCAAACATTGGTAACTCAACAGAAGCACTTGAAATTACAGGCCAAAATAGCTTGGCTGCCGATGGTTGGTCGAACAACACGCAGTTGTTTGTTGATACCACCGGCAATGGCGAACCTGATGCTTGGGTGCAGATTAATAACCTAGTTACAGGTACTGTATTTGCTCGTTCACCTTCTGGCACGATTATGCAGATTGAGGTTGATAATAGTGGTGCAAACCCTGTAATCACCTTAGAGCCTGCACAGCGTTTAGATGTACGTGTAATTGTGTATGCTCCAGCGGCAGCACCAGCTGGCAATATCGATCAGTTTACTCTAACTGCTTCGAATGCCAACGTTACAGGCACAGCAATAGATAGTTCTGAAGTTATTGTTGGTCGTCAGTTGCGTTTGCAAAAATCAGCTTTCGTTGACACGAGCTGTGCATGTGCAGGTGGATCGCCAACTTGGCCAGCTGATAACTTGTTTGAAGCAAATCCAAGTGGAACGGTATTACCAGAGCAGTGCATTGTTTGGCGCTTAACAACGGTGAACGAAGGTAGTGCAGCAGCGCAAAACGTTGTGATTTCTGATGCAACAACTGCCTTTACAACCTTCCAGAATGCTCGTGATGCAATTCGTTTATCTGATGGTAATGCTGTACCTAATAGTGGTACAGCTCCTGAAGTTAATTGGAATGTAGGTAACTTGCCTTCGGGTGACCAAGCCACAGCTCAATTCTGTGTAGTGGTTAATTAATACTTAAAGCCGTTGTGCGCGCTGTGTGAATACAGTGTGTGCAACGGCTTTATTTTTTAATGCGCTCTTGGAACGAGAGCTTATTAAAAAATAAGAAATAAAAAACTAAAATTATAACTTTGTTACCTGGATGGTACAGGCATGTGGAAAGTAGCAACCTACACGTTTTATGCTTTATTGCTGTTGGCAAGCTTTGCAGTGGATGCAAATACGCCACCGAATACTGCAATATACAATCAAGCGCACGCTTCTTATTATGACGAAGAGTTTGGCATTACTCATGAAGTGATTTCGAATACTTCGCGAGTGATGGTTGGACATAGCTATAGTTTTATTCTTGATGACGAGAAGATAAAATATGTTGCCCCCGCGCAGCAAGTTCATTTTGACCACATTGTTACCAACACTGGAAACTCTATTGATAGCTACACGCTTTTGTTTGAAAACCTTGAAGGTGATGATGGCGAATTAGTAAATTTACGTGCTTACCATGACGTGAATGCTAACGGTGTTGTGGATGCTGGCGAACCAGAAATTAGTTCTATTCAAAATCTTGAACCTGACGCTAGTGTTAATATCGTTGTACTCGGTAACACGCGAGCTAATCAACGGAATAATGATGAAATCGATATATTAGTGACGGTAACATCGCAGCATGATGCGAGCGATGTTAAAGCAGTTACCGATAAAGCGATTGTTCGTGAAGGTGCGATTTTTACTTTAAATAAATTCTCTCACCAGCAATGTGAAGCGCCATTAACGGCCGGAGAGTTGATTCATTACAGCATTGAATTTTCTAATACAGGCACCTCACTTCCAAGCCCGCGGACGATTTCACTTGACGGTGTGCCTTATCAAGGCGTTGTGTTGGAGGATAAAATTCCAGCAAATACTTTCCTACTTCCTAATCAAGATTTAGATGTTTCACCTATTCAAGCTATTCCATTGGTGCGCTTGAGTGGCTCTGAATCGCAAAACTGGCAGCCATACGAGAGTTGGGATGGCACGGTTCCCGCCGTGAGTTTTGGATTGCTTATTCCGGTTGCGAACGTGCAGCCTAACCAATCGGGTAGTGTTTCTTTTGCGGTTCAAATAGAGCCCGGTGTTTCTAATAACACAATGATATACAACCAAGCTGAAATTGACTTTTCGGGTACGAACAGTGACATTTTATTTTCGAATCGAGTGTGTAACTCAGTAGCCGCCCAGAATGTACCCGAGATTCGTTTTCAATCTGCTCGGCCAGAAATGGTGGCAAGTGGGCAGGTGAAACATAGTAATGATGCTCACTTTATGGATACCAGCATATATTCGATGCCCGGTGAGCAAAGTTATGATGCGTTGCTGGATGGTGTTTTTCTTCGATTAGTAGCCTCTCAACTAAATCGGGATCTTGATAAACACGATTTCGTTCACGAAAATGGCGTTGAACTTTTATTAGCACGGGTTGAATCACAGCTGAGTGGTGATTCGGTTCAAGTAGTCATGAAAGAAACTGAACGGAATTCAGGTGTATTTAGAAGCTTGCAACCATTGGTTCTTAGCGGTATTCGTACAGCCGATGGTGAAATATGTTCGAGCAGTGCAACTGCCGCATCGGCTTTCGAATTCACATCTACTACTACTACCAACGAAGTTCTAGGCCAAGGTTGTTATTTGAACAGCGCTTTTGGCGATATTCTGAATGTTACGTTTGATGTGCCAGTTGAACAGGCTGCTGGCTTTGGCCAACGCATGATTCGCGTTTCTGATGTTGCTGCAGTTGAACCTTCGGGGCGTGTTTTTGATACGTCTTCGGGGAAAGCGGTTAATGGCGCACTGGTAAGCTTGTTTCAATCGAAGCAAGTGTTCTCGAATGCAGGCCCTAGTGCATGTGCATCGCTTACTGCGGAAGACTTTGAACCTGCTCGAGATCGATTTACTGGTGAGGTAATTCCTGCGTTCGATAGTGGGAGCATGAACCGAAGTGGGAATTCCGATGGATTGTACAGTTTTGCGCGTGCGGCAACAGACCATTGCTATTACATTGGTGTAACTCCGCCTGATGGCTATGAGTTTCCATCAAGTGTTTCACCTATTTCCTTACGCGCATTTTCTTCAAACTTAGGCGAGCATTCTTATGGCTTAATTGGTTACCTCGGTGACGGTGGTAGATTACAGCCTGTTGGCGACGGAATGACCACTACCAACGAACAAGGGGACTCAAAAGGGGCTTTTTCTCTTGGTTTAGCTTGGTTTCCTGATATTCCATTAGACCCTGAAGATTCACTTGTGGCGGGTGAATTGTTTCTAGAGAAAACGGTAGATACCGAAGTTATTGCTGCTGGTGATTATGTGTCTTATCGATTGAGTATTAGCAACTCAAGCGCTGTTCCGTTGTTAGGTTTCCGCATCGTTGATAAGCCTGCTTACGGGCTTCGCTACGAATCAGGGACCGCTCGAATGACAGTAGGGAACGGTGTGGCGATAGAGTTACCAGATCCCGTTCGTGATGAGGGCGGTTATTTAGTGTTTCCTCGAATACGTGATGAAAACGGGGCGAATTTATTATTGGAGCCAGGTGCTACGCTTGATATTACGTATGTAATGCGCGCGTCGGTAGCTGTAAATAATGGTCGATTAGTTAACCAAGCCAATGTAACTGCTCGTAACGAGGGTGGCTTTTTATTTACATCAAATGAAGCAGAAGCTTCAGTGACGGTTCGGAACGAGGGAGTTTTATCTGATCGCGGTATTATATTTGGTAAGGTGTTTGTAGATACTACGTGCTCAAGTACTCAGGAGCTCGGTGAGTGGGTTATTCCTGGTGTACGTTTGTATCTACAAGATGGAACATGGGTAGTAACCGACGAAGATGGCATGTTTAGTATTCACGGTTTACGCCCAGGTTTAAAAACACTTGCTGTCGACCCTGCCACAATGCCGGCTGGCGTTACTTTAAAACCGATCACAACACGTCACGCAGGAGATGGAACAAGCCGGTTCGTTGATTTAGTACCCGGAGAAATGCATCGAGCTGATTTTGCCATTGCGTGCCCTGATGCTCGGAATATCGTTCGTGTGCGGGCGGATATTGAAGCGCGTAGAGAAAACGCAAATAGTGAGTGGGTTTACGATAGTATTCTCGCCAATGATCCTCTGCGCAACAGAGCTGCTGGAACACGTATTCGAAGTGCCGGTGCTGGTGGTGATTTAGGTAGTGGCTTTTACGATGAAACGTTGAGCCGTGGTTTGGACCCGATGCGGTCTGCTGAGCGCGAGACGCCACAAACTTCAATAGCTGAAGGGCAACTCACTTCACCGTTGGCCGATGCTCCTGAGATGCTTGAATCTGTTGATCAAGCTCGTATTATTACCAGTGAACAAGCAACAGCAGGCGTGGTACTGTGGCCTGAAAACGGCGTTAGCCGCGATGGCCGTTTGCAGGTTGTTGTGCAAGCGGGCGTTACACCAGAGTTGACTATTAATGGCAAGGCAGTAGCGAAAGAGCAGCTCGGTGAGCAAATCGAAAATATTTCTGAGCAAGGGCAAGTTGTAACTTGGTATGGCTTGCAGTTTACGCCAGGCGAGAACCATGTTGTTGTTCAAGCGGTAGACCCCTTTGGTAATTTACGCACGCTTATTGATACTATGATTGTGCGCCCGGGATCGGCAAAAGCCCTGCAGTTAACCGCTCAGGATGAACCGTTTTTTGCTGATGGCGGCACAACTCGTATGCCGATTACAATTGAGCTGTTTGATAGTGAGGGCTATCACGCAAGTGGTTCTAATGTAGTTACTTTATTAGGTAATGATTTACGTTTTGCGGAAGCGGATTTGCAACCGGATACCATGGGCCAACAGGTACGCATAGTTGATGGGAAAGGGACTATTCATCTACTTAGCTCTTTTCAAACAGGCTCTCGAGATGTGCATGCTCGCTTTAACGATTTGAACGACAGTATTGCGGTGCAGCAAATAACACCAGTCCGCGAACTTTTCGCTACGGGTTATATTTCAGCGAAAAAAGTTTGGGGTGATTTTACCAATAATGGTGATGTTCCAGCCGATATTGAATCAATCGAACAAGAACAATCGGGTTTAGAGAGCGGTATGTTTGTAACGGGCTCTGTAGGTGAACGTACAACCCTAACGTTGGCTTTTGATAGCGAACGCGCATTGAGTGATGAAGAAGAGATACGCCGTGATCTTAACCCTGGTGATTATTATCCGGTTTCTGGTGATGCATCTATTCGTGGGTATGATGCAAAAAGCCAAAGCCGTGTGTATGCTCGTGTAGAACGTGGTGCGAGTTCGTTACTTTGGGGCGATTTTGTTACTGATGCGAATACGGATTTCCAAGATGTTGGGCGTATTCAGCAAATTCTAACGGGGGCCAATCTCACTTTTGATAATCAAACGACTCGGCTTCAGTTGTTTGGTGCGAAAGTTGATTATCAGCAAGTAACTGAAGAAATTCGGGGTAACGGTACGGCATTGTTGTACCAAACTTCAGCGCCGCCAGTTCGTGAATCTGAAATTATAGAATTTATTGTTCGCGATAGAAATAATCCTGGATTAGTTATAGAGACACGGCCGCTGCGCCGAGGCGTTGATTACTCGATAAATTATTTCACGGGTGATTTACGTTTCTTTGATGTCATTCCCTCAGTTGACGATGAGTTCAACCCTGTATTTTTACGTATTACCTACAATGTTGATGGTAGCAGTGTGGATTACGATGTGTATGGTGCGCGCTTGCAGCATAAGCTTTCTGATTCTTTGACCCTAAGCGGCAGCTTCACTGAGAACTCACATGATATTGACGGTTATAGTTTATCGAGTGTTACTTCGCTTTATGAATTGGGGAATCGCACGCGTGCTTTTGCTTCATACGGGCGGATGCAAAATCTAATTGATGAAGATGGCGATGCTTTGAGCGTTGGTTTGCAACACCAATGGGAAAACGGCAGCTTTACTGATATTCGTTGGGCTCGCGCTAATGATGGCTTCCGTAATCCTACCTCAGGTATTGGTGAAGCTAGAGAAGAACTGCGCGCTGAACATGAACAGCAAATTTCTTCACGAACTTCTGCTCGATTTGAAGCTCGAAAAACACAAGATTTGAGCACTGATGCAGAACAAAGTAGCGTTGCTTTTCTCGCGCTACGCCAGTTTGATAATGTTCGGGCTACCGTAGGTTCGCGTGCTATTGAGCAGCGGGATACTGACGGGGATGATCGTTTTGGCACTTATATTTTAGGTCTGGCGAGTGGTTTTGATGTGTTTGGTAAACCGCTAACGCTTGGTGCGGAATATGAGCAAGCGTTTAGCGACTCAAGTAAGCAACGGATAGCCGCAGATGCTGATCTGGCGATTACGCAGAATACAGGTTTTTATGCTCGTTATGAGTTCTTGAATAGCATTGCGGGAATGAATCAAATTACCTCGGATGTAGAAACGGAGCAGTTTGTTGCGGGTGTTCGTACGCGGGCATTTAGTAATACCGACCTATTCTCTGAATACCGCTTGCGTGGTGCCCAAGATGGGCAGGACGTAGCGTTAGCGAATGGTGTTCGTTCTGCCTTTGAAATCGAACCAGGGTTAACTTGGAGCCCGTCGGTGGAATGGATTCGGGTACTTGATGGTAATGAGAGCCAAGCCGCTACGGCATATTCTTTAGGTTTCGAGGATATTCGGTCGGCGAATCGGCGAACGCTTGGACGAGTTGAAACTCGGTTCGGTAACGGCCGCCGTTATTACGGTGTTTCCTTGGCCAATATTTGGCGTATTTCGCAGAATTGGTCAGGTGTGATTCGGAATGATATGCGGGTTCAATATTCTGATACAGAATCACGAAATGGCGATCATATTGTAACGCTTGGTTTTGCTCGTCGGCCTCGACTCGATAACAAGCATCATTCAATGTTCATGTATCAATGGCGTAAACATTGGGGCGGCGATTTAGGGCCAGATCGCGTTGCTCATGTATTAAGCAATCACCATAACTTGGAATTGAAAGCCGATCTTGTGCTGTCGGGCCGAATTGGTGGTAAGTGGCAATCATTTGAGCAAAATGATTTAGCGCTAAGCAATGCTATTTATATTGCTGATGGTCGGGTTATTTGGGGTGTGACTCGGCGTTTAGATATCGATGTTCGCGCTGGTATTATGAGTGCTCGTGATGAGAATGAGCAACGCTTTAGTTATGGAATAAGCGCTAACTATTTGATTAGAAAGAATCTGCGTATGGGTGTTGGTTATAATGTACGTGGCTTTAAAGATAATGATTTAGATCCTGAAGGCTATAATGCGCAAGGCCTCCATATTGGCTTGGATTATAAAATTAGCGCTGATGATTTTGCCTGGATTGGCAATACAGCTGCCGGCATACGTTCGTTTATTGGAGCAAACTAATGAAAAAGAAACCATTATTGAGCATGTTATTTCTTGTGGGGGCTTTATCAGGTTGCGCCAGTATGGATGAACTGTATGCTGATTACGATTTAATGTGTGAAGCACCCCAAGCGCCTTTTAATTCTGTGGTGGTAGTAAACTCCATGATAGAGGAGATTACCACGCGTTGGGAGCCTGCGGTCTATTTTGGCTTTGATAGGGGCGAGTTAAACGATGCTGAGAAGCTGCGCTTACAGCCAAACTTAGACATCATGGCAGCGAACCCGGAGTACAAAATCAGTATGCAGGCGTTTACCGACCAGTTAGGTAATGCTGATTATAACTTGAGTTTAGCCAATGAAAGGTTACAAGCAGTGATCCGTTACTTTACTGAAAACGGAGTTTCACGAGATCGTATGGTGACAGGATCGGCAGGTCAGGAAATGTTGCTTTCAACGGATGACAATGTGTCTGAACGAGTTTACAACCGCCGTGTAGAACTGATGCTTTTAGATTCAAACGGGCGTCCGTTATCGCTACGAGTAGTTCAAGATGCAGATGAAGAGGCGTTTGTTGCGCCGGAACCAATTCGATAGGGGAAGTTGAGTGGCGATGCAAATAACAAGGTGGTTTTTCACAACTATATTGGTTGTATTATTCAGTGGGCTATCCTATTCCGCGGTAGCGGACGTAGTACCCGCTGGTACGGTAATTAAAAACCAAGCATCGGCAACATACCGTACTTGCATCGACGACTCATGCTCTCAGGCCACTGAAGAGCGGAGTATTACGTCTAATATAGTTGAAACTTTAATTCAGGGAGTGCCTGCATTTGAGTTTTTAACTGATCAACGCTTACCTGCTATTTCTGATCGACCGGTATACTTTGCACACACAATTTCGAATATTGGTAATGTTGCTGATAGATATCAGATTTGTGTGAGCGCGGTGGATGCTCAAGTTTCAGAGTGGCGCGTTTATGCTGATACTGATCTGGATGGCAGGCCTGACCCGGGTCAAATTTTATTGAGTAGTGATGATGGCAGCGCATGTTTACCCAACCTCACAAACTCAATAGATCCAAGTGAAACTTGGGGTTTAGTGATTGAAGTGATTGCGAATGGGGCTGCTGGCTCGGTTTTACTTTCTGCCATAGAACTTGAAGCAACTAGCTCTGATGACAATACCTTAAACCAAACGGTAGTTGATAGTGTTGAATTTATTGAAGGGCCTCTAATCGAGGTTTTGAAATCAATGCCTGTGCGTGTTGGAGGTTCCCCCAGTGGCCCTTATACGGTGCGTTTAGCGTATCGAAATGTTTCTAATTTCACAGCCTCGTCGGTGGTATTGGAAGATATTTTACCGACAACTTTTTTTGATGGACAAGGCCAACCGCAAACCGGTGGGTTTGAGTATGTGCCTGGTTCTGGCCGCTGGAGCCAAACGGGTAATACCGCTTTAACTGATGACGATGATGGCGTCGAGGGGGGAGGAACCGAACCCGCTTCCTATTGTGCATATGATGGCACAGCTGCAAATGTAGATTGTCAGGATAGAGTGCGGTTTGAATTAGCAACGTTACCGCCTGGTGGCGAAGGTTATATCGAATTTGCTGTACAGGTTGTTGGCGGTATTTCGACTGGTGGACGGATACTGAATATTGCAGGGTATTATTATAACAATGAAGACAATACCGTTGTGTATGCGCAAAGCGGTTCAGGGCCTGTAGGTGGCGCAATAACCCCGTTTGATACCAACGTAGTACCTTTTCAAATAAAATCATCCGCCACTGCTCCAAGCGTGGTTGTGAACGATAGCTCTACTGATATAAACATCGGTGTGGATGATAGTTTGGATTCGGGAAATCGCGTTGAGATCGCGGCAGCTGGGCAAGGCGCGGTGATTCGTTTTACTAACTATATTTGGAACACAGGTGATGGTGTTGATACCTTTGATTTAAATGTTGATCGGGCACTGAACCGCGTTGGCGCTAGCTTAGCAAACCCATTTCCTGATAACGCCATTGTACGTGTGTTACAAGCAGATGGCGCAACGCCTTTGTTGGATACTTCGAACAGTGGCCGAGTAGATACCGGCCCTATACCTTTGCCTAATTTTGATACCGGTGCGTGTTCTGGCCGTTTTGTTACGAGCGCAGACAATACCCGTTGTGGTTTACCTGTAGTTGTTGAAGTGGAATTGCAGGCCGATGCAGTAGGTGGCCCTTATGAACTGACGTTAGCAGCTACCTCTAATGTTGATACTACTGTAACCAATGCGGTAAGTAATATCTTACTTTCTGTGGTACCGGCAACGGTTGATATCACGAATAATTTGCCGCTGAGTGCTGGAAGCGCGCCTGGTGCAGGTGTAGGCCCGGAACCAACTGCAGTAACCACGATTTCATTAATACCGGGTAATACTGGAACGTTTACCTTGTATGTGAATAACACAGGTGATCGTCAAGACCAATATCAACTCGCTGCAAGTAACACTAACTTTGCGGCTGGTACTCTATATCCTGGGTGGCTCGTGAGTTTTTATCGCGATGGTGGGGCTGGGGATTGTACATCTCTGAGTAACGCGATTGATGTAACTGATATTATTCCAGCGGGCTCAGCCCAGTTGGTTTGTGCGCATGTGCAAACGGCTGCAAATGCTGAGGTTGATGTATATGATCTGTATTTTCGTGCGTCATCGTTGTTGAGTGCCGCACAAGATATTAAATTGGATGCGGTAGAAATACTCGGCGCGCCTGATATTTCATTTTCCCCAGATCAATTTAACCAAGTTGTTCCGGGTTCTAGTGTTAGTTATACCCATCAGATTAAAAACACAGGAACTGTACCGCTTTCGAGTATTCAACTCACAGCAACGCCACAGGCTGAAGATGACAATGGTTGGGCTGTATTGGTGTATGAAGATGATGGTAACGGCGTTTGGGGTCCAGAAGATGAAACAATACCTTTAGGTGGCGTTTTAGGAACTGATAATGGAGATGAAATTCTTTTACCTGGCGAATCAATTACCGTGCATGTACGAGTTTTTGCTCCTGCCTCGGCGGTGCTTGGGGATATTAATGTTAAAACGATTACGCTCACTACTACTGTAGGCACGGATACCTTAGAACGTTCGGTTACTGATAGTACATCAACGAGCCAAGGAAACACGCTTATCTTAAAAGAGCAAGCCTTGGATAGTAATTGTGATGGTGTTCCTGATGGCCCGCTGGCCTGCACGGGTGATAGCTGCTTTAGCACTAGTGTTTTCCCGGTGCACCCAGGGCAATGTGTTCTGTATCGTTTAACGGCTCGAAATCAAAGTGCTGAGCCGGTATTTAATGTACTGATTAACGACCGAACTCAAGCTTATACCACTTATTTCCAGACGGCCCTTAATTGCAGTAGCCCAAGTGGTTCCTGTAATGCGGATGTAACGACACCGAATGATGGTGGTGTTGGCGATATTCAGGCAGATATCGGTGTATTGCAGGCCGGTGAGCAGGCCATACTCATTTTCGGATTGAGAGTGCGCTAAAAATGAAAAAAAAATCAGTTAAAGCCGCGGTTCTTGCTGCTGGATCAATATCGTTGTTATCGGCTGTACATGCAGCAGACATTAATGCGTTGTTCAATACACCTGCGGGCAGGGCGCAAATGGCTAATGCTCTTTTGGGACCTGCAGAATTTAGCGATGTTATCATTGAGAACTTGGTTGTTGAGCACGGGTTAACCGATTCAGGTAATGTTAACCGACAGCAAATAGGTTTTGTCCAGAATGCAGGGCCTTCGATTGGTATTACCCAAGGTATTTTGCTTGCTACCGGTTCTGTGAATGACATAGCTAGCCCAGCGAGCTTTTTCCTTGATCAAGCACTAGGCACGAGTGCTAATACCTTGCTTTCAAGTGTGGTGCAATCAACAGCCACGAACGACCCTGTGGTTATTTCTTTTGACGTAACCCCAGAACGGGACCGACTCAACCTTACTCTTGTATTTGGTTCTGAAGAATACCCTGATTATGCGTGTTCTCAGTTTAATGATGCCTTTGGTATTTTCATCGAGGGTGGTGAATTTACAACGGCCAAGAATATGGCCATAGAACCAGGTAGTGGTACAACGATTACTATCAATAATATCAACGGTTCTACAATTGGCGAACCTAACCCGAGTGGGTCGGGAACATGTGGTAGTGCTCTTTTCTATAGGCAGAATTTACTCGCAACGCCTGCTGGAACCGATATCGCGTTGAACGGGTTTACCTCGCCAATAACGGTTGCTGAGCCGGTTACCCCAGGGGAAACGTATCGGGTTTCGTTAATTATTGCTGATGCCTTGGATGGGCGATTTGACAGTGCCGCGTTTTTTGGGTTGCTCTCCAGTACTTGGAGTTTTGATGTTGATTTATCGCTTGATGTTGAAGTTTCGGGGGGCTTTATTGATGGAACGCCTTCATTTGAGTTCGGCCAAGAAGCGGTATTTGAATTAGTAGTAGAAAACCAAGGGCCCGCAGGTTCAGGCGCAGTTCAGGTAGAGTTCCCTTTTCCTTCCGATTTATTCAACTTCACCGAAGCTGTGGGCGAGGGTAGTTACGATGCAGGTACAGGATTATGGACTATTGGCTTTCTTCCTGCGAATGAAACACGGACTATTGAGATTAAAGGGATAGCAAACGCTCCAGGCTCTCGGGCTTTGTTTACGGAAATTATTTCGGGTACGGGGGAAGATCCAAATTCACGGCCAGGTAACGGCCCACGGACACCTGTGGAAGATGATGAAGCTACGATAAATCTGCAAGTTATTGAATCACCAGAAGTATGCCCAACGGGAACCGATATTACTGGCTCTGGCTTAGCTAGTTCTGGTTCCGGAGCGTTTTTAAGCACTATGTATTGGTTAGATTGGGGCTGCGGCACTCTTGATGAATTTAATCCGGGTGATTGGGTTTCGAAGCGTTGGGAATTTGGGAATGTAGAAATTCGCGCCTTGTTGGGGAATATTACTGCGCCACTGCAGCCTTATGTTTCCGGCACTTGGGCTGGCGATGCGTTTCAAATTGCGTATTCGGGAGTGAATCCGGTAGGTTTGGCGAATTTATCAGGAACAGGCCACTCTTTTGATATTGTTTGGGAAAAGCGCGTTAATGGTGTTCAAGTACCAATGGATTTGGTAGTGGTAGATGCCGAAAGTACGAATGCTGGTGAGCAGTTAGTAATGCGCTCGAATGGCGCCCCGTGGGAGTTAATTGAAGTTTCTCCTGGTGCTGATATAAGTATGGCGTGGGAGCTTGCTGGCCAACAAATTCGGGTAGCGCCTGCTGGTAGTGGTGGTGGTTCGTTTTTAGCGGTAACAAGTGATGTTTCTTTTACCTCGCAGCAGTTGATAGATCCCGGAATACAAGCTATCGGTTTTGGTGTTCCGGTACAGATTGATTTTGGCGACTTGCCCGCATCATACCCTGATAGTGGTGGCCATTATCTTCGTTATGAGGCTACTGCGGGCGGTAAACCAAGTACCGCAACACCTATAACATCGATTTCTCAGGCATCATGGCAGCCGCAAGCGGATACACCGTTTATCGGGGCTGTTCGACCTAGCCCTCGGCTTGGGCCAACAAATTCTGCGAATGCGGATGCTCACGTTGAAGATGAAGGCGTGTTATTACCTGCTCGTTTTGTTCCGGGAGAACAGACGACAATCAGTATTGAAGTAGATGAGGCAACTGTAGGTTCAGGTTACCTCCAAGGGTGGATAGATTGGAACCAAGATGGTTCATTTAACGGCATTGGCGAGCATGTTGTGATCAACCTGCGAGATAATGGTGCTGCGGATACTAATCCGGTAAATGGTATCATTACTGTTCAGGTATTCGTACCGCCGAATGCTCAACTGGGGAACACGTTTGCCCGCTTCCGTTTTTCGAGTGAGCAAGATATCCCGTTTTCGGACCAGTTAGCGCTTGATGGCGAAATTGAAGATTATGAGATAAATATTGGTTTCGAGCCTGATGGCGCAACGCTTCGCGGTATGGTTTTCAATGATAATGGCACAGGATCAGGCACGGCTCATAATGGCTTAATTGATGGTTCTGAAGTAGGCGTTGCGGGGGCGTTGGTGCGGGCATTTGCTGGCGTTACCGCTCCAGGTGAATGTAATACATCGGCTCCCGAGCTTGCGCGAACGGTTACTGCGGGTGATGGCAGTTGGCAATTGAAATTTGATATTGCTGATTCTGGTAACCAAGCTTGTATCTTGGTGCAACCGGCGGGTGGCGTTTTCTTGGTTAGTGAAGATGCGGGCACGGGCATTGTTGATTCGGCTGTCGCCGACGATGGGCAAATGAGTTTTGTGGTGCCCTCGGCGATCACGGTTTGGGAAGATATTAATTTTGGTGTTGTGCCTAAATCTGTGCTTGAGCCGGATAACCAAGGTGTTTCTGAGCCGGGCTCGTCTATCAATTATTATCATCGTTATAAAGCACAAACTTCAGGTGTTGTAGATTTCTCCGCTACTGTGGAGGCGCAATCGCCAAATACGTTAGATTGGGCGCAAACGCTGTATCAAGATCTATCGTGCTCGCAGAATGTTAGTGTGGGCGCGCCAATAACGAATATAAGCGTAGTGGCGGGTGATGAAATTTGTTTAGTACTGCGGGTATTTGTACCAGCAAATGCACCAGTTGGTGCGTTTCATCAAGTTCAGATTACTGCTGATAATGCGCTTTCGGGAACTGCGCGTGTGGATTCGGCTGTAGCTTTTGATAATACGGGTGTGCAGAGTGGGCGCTTACGGTTGGATAAGTTGGTGCGTAATATTGGTCCCGATGGTGTAAGCGGTACAGCCGATGATGTAGATACTGTAGGCTTATTGAGCAACCAGGCAAAGCCTTGTGATGTAATTCGCTACTCTGTTTTCTTTGCTAACGATGGGACAATGGATTTGGATGAGGTTGTAATTTACGACCAAGTACCAGCCTTCACTGAGCTTGCTCAGCCAATTTCCTGTCCGGGAACGCTGCCGAGTGGTATATCGGCTTGCCAAGTTGCAACTCCAAATGGAGCGAATGCTCAAGGATACGAAGGCGGATTGCAATGGCAGTTTACGGGGCAGTTGGGCCCAGGCGAGACCGGTGAGCTTAGCTTCGATGTTCGTGTGAAAGGCTTGCTTCCAAATACGGTTGGGGCGAGCTGCTCGGCATTATAGAAAATGGGGTCGTTGTCGCGTTTCTCTGGCACCAAAATTACTATGCGGCTTTAGCTGAACTTTCTAGCGCTTACCAAACCAAGTGTTATGCTTTAGAAAAGTAAAGGTCGTTGTCTGCGTTGTGTGTCCCTCAACTGATGTTGAAAAGGAGCCAGAGAACACAGACAACGACCCCATCTTCAAAAAGGTGCCAGAGAACAGGGACAACGACCCCATCTTCTAAACTTCCTTGGTGTGCGTAAACGTAATCTCCGGGAAGCGTTCTTGCGTGAGCGATAAATTCGCCATGGTGGGCGCTATGTAGGCTAGTGCATTACCGCCGTCGATGGAGAGGTTGTGTTGCGCTTTGCGTTGAAACTCTTCGAATTTCTTGGCGTCATCGCAATATACCCAGCGCGCGGTGGCAACCTGAATATTTTCGTACAGCGCTTCTACTTTGTACTCGGCGCGCAAGCGGTGCACAACCACATCAAACTGCAGCATACCCACGGCACCCACAATTAAATCGTTTGAAGCCAACGGGCGGAACACCTGTACCGCACCTTCTTCTGAAAGCTGCACCAAACCCTTCAATAATTGCTTCTGCTTCAACGGATCTTTTAAACGAATACGGCGGAATAACTCAGGCGCAAAGTTTGGAATACCGGTGAATTTGAATTCATCGCCCCATGTGAACGTATCCCCAATTTGAATCGTCCCGTGGTTATGCAAACCAATAATATCGCCCGGCCACGCTTCATCTACGTGCTCACGATCACCGGCAACACTTCAGAGTTCAGCACAAGACGTTATCACGGCATCAAACCGCTTTAGTGAGCTTGATCAGGCCAGCTACAGTCTATCAGGATAAAGGAACACGGATGGTGCGACGTTAACTCGATTAGCAGCGGATAATCCTGACGTCATGGATTATTTAGGTCGCTATATGAACCAGCATGTTGAAGCAGGTAACCGATTACGTGAAAACCTTCCAATGTATCAGCGCTTGCTACCTGATGATAATCAGGCGTATGTGGCCGCAGCTATGGAGTCTTTAACCTATAGCAATTCTTCAACGCCCGCTGAACGGGACAATGATTATCAAGCAGCAATGACTGTTATGGCCATGGCTACCGGAGCCGATTTACGATCAATTCAGCCGCGCTCAAATGAAGGCTTGTCATCAACTGCACCTACTTTTGGTGGTACTCAAAGCCAAGTTGAATCGGGTGTATTGGGCGGCTACGAGGATGCAGCAACAGTTCAAACTCAGTTCAACGCAGCTCAATCGGCTTACCAAACCAATCTGTCTGGTATAGATGGACAGTTGAATGCGCATCAGCAGCAAGCTCAGCAGGCCGTAGCTACTGACACAAGTACCTATCAATCTGGACTAAACAGTGAAGCTGGATCTCAATGGCGATCACGCATTATGGCTGATGATAGCGGAGTTTCTGGTGCTGAAATGTTCTTCAACAGCGCCAGTGCTATTGGTGATTTCAGTGGCAAGCATACTGATGCAGCACTGCATACCTTGAATCACTTTGGCGAAGACTATGAGAGTTACAAAGAACAAGCGCTTGAAGATCCTGGCTCACGAGGTTTCTTGCACAACGCTACGGTGGCCAGCAAATCAACCTGGGATGGCTTAAAAGCCGCCGTTGATGCCGGAACCTCTTTGGAAAATCCATTGACGGCGTTTAATGATGCATACAGTGGATCGAGTTCGCAGTATGCCTCCGAAGTTAACTGGGGCACTAAGTCTGAAGCCATGTTGGCTGGGGCATTCGGTGCGGCAGTTAACAATCGATACGGTGAGTTCTTAGAACAGTACGCCGATGATTTTAAACAGGAAGCATACAGCGAAGGGCAGAGAATGGGATTGACCCCGATTCAAAGTCAAGTGTTCGCTCAAGCTTTCAATGAAGGTTTGGCAGGGCGCGTATTCAACTCTGAAGACTCATCGAGTTGGTCGCCTGAAATGCTTGGTCTAAGGGAGCAAATGCTAAATGAGTATCGTCAAAAGGATGAGAGTGGCGCTTACATCCCTGACAGTGTGTCTGAAGAAGATAAAGCATTTGTGGATAAGCAGATAGCGGTGATCTCAAATGCTTCCCTTGCGGGAGATTATGCTCAGAACAACTTGATTGATATTAGGGCCTATAACCAGGCATCAGGAAGGAACTGAAAATAGAAGGTAGCCAGCTTGTGGTAGGCTGGCTACTTTTTTGGTTTTTTGGGATACCTTGGATAAAAGCCATCAAAAAACGAATGGAGCTTATACCAATACCATTTTTCTTCAATGCTCAAAGTTCTACCCGAATCTTTAACTTGGCTGCTCAAGAATCTAATTCCAGTACAAATAGCTAAGAAAAAGAGTCCCAATCCAACAATTGTCCAACTCGCTTGCCAATATGCGATTGCTACAAGCAGAGTGATGATGGCTATAAGTCCGATGGGATTACAGGTCGCTTTGAATCCCAAGTAGCTGAAAAAAACGATGGTGCAAATCAGAAATGGCAAAGCCGCTAACTTGGCAAATGCTGTTAATATTTCTGATGGAAAAAAATGAGCCGCAGCCAAAGTCGCCAGAAAAAGCCCCAGAGATATAAACCAGCAGCGTGCTGGTAAAGATTTAAGTAAGTTTGTCATCTTCTTAGTACTCTCAAAGTGCACGGGCGGTGCACAATCAAATCATGCATCAGCATGTTAGTTCTCAAAAAGTGCTCTAGTGGTTTGCTCGGCCATAATCTCACACACAGGACATTTAAGCTGAATGCGCTGTTGTGATACCGTCAAATACAGACTGCCGCACCGACACCGGTGTAAGGATGCAAGCTGTGATCTTAAATCACGAGCTAGAACCCAACCTTCATTGATGGTTAGTTTTTTCCATGGGATCTCAGCTGGAAGATCTGCTTCTTCTCTTGCAACCAAGTACGCATCGTAAGCCTTCATCAAAGCATCAATATTTAATTGCTTGTAGACATTGTCACCACCAATATTGACATAAAGCGCCATCAGCAGAGAGCCTTCAACTAAGGCTCTTCTACTTTTAACGATGGCATCAGATTCTGGCAATTGACCAGGACAAGGTGACTTGCCAGTCACTTCTTTGTGGAGCCTTCTGATAATGTGGATTGGCAAACCTGTATCGAGCGCGATGATGGTTGTTCGAAATCCGTATTTAATAAGCAGCGAGGCTCGGGTAAATAGCTCACTTTTGGACAGGTTATCAATCATGAATCCCCCTTGTTGTTTAGGGTTGATAATAAATAAGCGATTCTTGGGATACCTGTGCCTTTGCTCTTCACCATCTCAATCAGTTGGCTTTGGTTACCCCTTGGTTGAAACAGCATGAATGATGAGGTCGCCACTCGTTGCAGGTCGTCAACACCAGCATTAATCAGAGCATCAACCACGTCGCGTGTAAGTCCAAAGCGCAAGACGGCCTCTTGCGGATCAATTCGCGCCAATTCCCGTGCTGCGTGTAGGTATGCCAAATTTAATTGATAGAAGTCTTGTTGATTGGTTGTCATTGACGGACCTCCAGTTCATGTAAAATATTGCGATAAATAGAAAGCACTCTTTGCCCATACCAGCGTGCACGCTCTTCGTTCCAGCTGTGATAGCGGCCTATGCCAAGCTCTAAATCATTTGGTGAAGACTTAATTGCTTCGGCCAAAATACTTGAGCCGACCGTAAGGTTGGTGATGGGGTCTAGCAGTTCCGCTGCTGAGCTCACCCGATGCCCATACCAATGCAAATTGATTTGCATAAGGCCAATATCGAGCTGATATTTTTCAGTCTCTTGCAGTGCCTGGTTTAACAGTTGCTCTGCTTCTGTCTTAGATTTGGCGTAGGTTGCGTTTGAGCCATTGCGAATTGCGTATGGCCATGGACTGGTCATGTTGAGACCACGATGTGAGGCCGACTCAGCCAAGGCAACGGCGTAGAGCATGACTGGATCAATACCAACGCTTTGTGCTGCTTTTTCCCACTGATAGCCCGGAAACGCATAGACTGAAGTGCTTGCGGACATGGCTATCACTAGGGCAATGGTTTTTGCTTTAATCGTTTTCATTTTTGTCCTCTAATTGATTTCCGAGAAGCGCCTGAATGGCTTTCGGGCTTATTCTTTTTAAAGGCACTGCGCTAAAGTCGGCGATGCCTCTTGTATAAACTTGTGCTGCTTTTGACCAGTCGCCCACGGCAACCGGCGCTTGCATATCAAATCCTTTTTGCTGGTTCTGATGGTCTGCAATACCTTGTAATAGCCTTGGGTATTCACCCACTTCGTCCCGTAGCAAGTAAGCCTGGTAGCGTGTTAAAAACTCTTTTTGCTTAAAGGAGTATTCCCTATCATCTACCTTGCAGAGTTCAACCCATCCCCCCATGTCTGAAATAACGCGGTGGATAAGCGCATCGTCAAACATCACGGATGTCCAAGCGCCAACCTGACGAACAGCCTTGTCAACTTTGTTCCAAGCAATCATGGCTCTTGAACCCGAGTTGCCATCGATATGCTTGATGACGTCAGCGGGCTTTGGAAAAAATTGCCCAGTATCCGGTGATTGAATATGCCGAGTCAGACCGATTCGCACTTCTTCAATGCTATAAGCACGAAGGGCTTCAAATGCGATGGATAGCAATTGTGGTGATACGCTTTTGCCATACATGGCCCAAGCAGCTCCCCAAACTTCAGCAAACTCGCGTTTATCAACCTCCTGCACTTGAACGAACCTCCCGAATACCTGGTCCGGCCCAGCTTTCAGCAATGCGGCGATTGCTTTCTTCAATATTCAATTGGTGATTGCTGCCCTTTAGGCTCGTCGATGATTGCTGTACTTCATCAATGCGAACGTACTCGTCTTCCCATTGCCGGTTTAAAAGCCAGTTATGTGGCATAGGGGTCTTAGTCCGATCTTGATACTGTAATCGGTTGTCTCGTTGCTCTTTCCAGCGTGTTAGCACTTCCAAGGCGAGTTCATGGTCTTCATTGAGGCCCATGCGTAGCCATTCTTCTTTGGCTTTCGCTTTTTTTTCTTTGCGTATTTGTACATCCCAGAAGTCTTCAAACTGTATCTGGTCAACAGTTTTAACTGTTGGTTTATTGCTTCTCTCAGAGTCATCCGACCGTTGAGAGTCCCTTACCGGGTTGCCATCAGGCATAAACAATGATGAAAATTCTTCTGGTAGCCGAGCTTGAAAAGCGGCAAGAGATTTCAAAAGCGATGCCATACCAATGAAGTCGGCAGGTACATCTTTAAGCAACCGAAAGGCTGCCTTACCTTGGTTTGGGTTTTCGATTGGGTTGTGCTTCAGAAAGCTTCGAATCAAAGTCCAACCAGATGCCTCGCAACGAATCAGGAACTGATCTTGTTCTAACTCACTTAACGTCTTGGCAACCTGTTGCTCATCCCAGTTCAAGTCAGAAGCAACGTAACCAATCGGCAGTCGAAAGCAGCCAAGCAAATTACAATGCGGGCATGTAAGCAAATACAGTCCTAGCAACTTCGCTGAGTCACTCCAGGACAAAACATTTTGCTTTAGCCAAAAGCGGGTATAGACCTTGCCATAATCACGCATGGAGGAACTCGCTTTTGTGTTTACGTAAAATGCTGACCATTATTTGCCCTTAATCCTACTGGTTACTGGCTTTCAGCTCGCTTGGGCATTCGGGATAGATGTCCGGTCTTAACTGAGATCGGGTTACCTGTCCTTGCGTAGCTTGTTCGATGGGTAAAACGAATTCAGCGGGAACACGCCCTGATTTATTCAACCAAAACCAGACGTTTTGCTGTTTTGAGTTGATGGCTCTTGCTAATGCTGATTGCCCGCCGACCAAGTCAATGGCACGGCGGAGATGTTTTTGTGTCGTTTTGAACACTTCCATACCGTCTCCTGTTACAATAATAACTGTTACAAGATTGAATGTTACAGTTTAAACTGTAGATAAGTCAACAGTTAAAATTGTTGAAAGACTACAGTTTTATTTGTAGAATGCGGGCTTATGAAAACTTTATCCGAACGACTAAACCATGCCTTGCAGCTTACTGGGGTAACTCAGTCTGAGTTGGCTCGTCGCATTGGTATCAAACAGCAGTCGATCAGCCAGATTTGCTCTGGTAAATCGGCTAGGTCTCGTTACACCATGCAGATCGCGGAGGCGCTTCGCGTGAATGCTCATTGGCTCGCCACAGGTGATGGCGAGATTGGCTTGGGGGTCGGTAATGTAGAAGTCGGGCCTGATATTAAGGGAAGAATTCCTCTCATTAACTGGGTTCAGGCCGGTGATTGGACTGAAATAGCGGAGGGATTTGCCCATGAAGATGCTGAAGAGTGGCGTGAAGTCACTGGGAAAGCACATGAGGGTTGTTTCGCACTTCGCGTAAAAGGCGACAGTATGGAAAATCCAAGCGGAAAAAAATCCATACCTGAGGGAGCAGTGATCGTTGTTGATCCTGAGTTACCTTACTCTTCAGGTTCATTGGTTGTTGCGCGTTTGGATGATTCGAAAGAAGCAACCTTTAAGCAGTTGGTTATTGATGGTGAACAGAAGTACCTAAAACCTTTGAACCCGCAATACCCGGCAATACCGATCAACGGCAACTGCACCATCATCGGTGTAGTACGACAAGCTATCATCGATTTTTGGTAGCGAAGGAATTTGTGGTTTAGCCACAGTTGTTCATGAGCTGAAGAAGCAACGATTGCAAACAGCTACAACTGAGCATTGGCGCACGCTGAGAGTAAATGGTAACCGATTAGATAACCATTGATTGTTTATAAAGTCAAGATCAGCGAAAATAGCGGCCAATTACGATTAACACGACGGATTTGACAAGCGAAGAACTGAAAAGAGAGTACTTCCAAAAGTGTGTACAAATCCGTGTACAAACTAAAAGAATTTATACATGGCAAACCAAGATTTTCTCAATGAAATCAATAAGCGAAGGACCTTTGCTATTATCTCTCACCCGGATGCAGGTAAAACCACCATCACCGAAAAAGTACTTTTGTTCGGACAAGCGATTCAAAAAGCCGGAACGGTAAAAGGCCGTGGCTCTAATCAGCATGCAAAGTCTGACTGGATGGAAATGGAAAAAGAGCGTGGTATATCGGTTACTACCTCTGTAATGCAGTTTCCGTATAACAATGCGCTGGTTAATTTACTTGATACCCCTGGACACGAAGACTTCTCAGAAGATACGTACCGTACACTGACTGCGGTAGATTCGTGCTTAATGGTTATTGATGCCGCAAAAGGTGTAGAAGAACGTACCCGTAAGCTAATGGAAGTTACGCGCCTACGTACTACGCCTATTGTGACCTTTATGAATAAGTGTGACCGTGATATTCGTGACCCAATGGAACTACTTGATGAAGTAGAAACAGAGCTCAATATTGCCTGTGCGCCTATTACGTGGCCAATTGGTTGTGGTAAAGAGTTTAAAGGTGTTTACCACATTCATAACGACGAAGCTGTTTTATACAAAACAGGCCAAGGTCATACTATTCAAGAAGTACGTACAGTAAAAGGCCTTGATAACCCTGAGCTTGATACCGCCATTGGTGAAGAGCTCGCTGAGCAATTACGTGAAGAGCTTGAGCTTGTTATAGGGGCTTCAAACGAATTTGACCTTGAACTATTTTTAGCGGGTGAACTTTCGCCAGTGTACTTTGGTACCGCCCTTGGTAACTTTGGTGTAGACCATGTACTTGATGGTTTAACACAGTGGGCGCCAACGCCGCTACCGCGTGAAACAGAAGACCGCCAAGTAATCGCAACAGAAGAGAACTTTACTGGTTTTGTATTTAAAATACAGGCTAACATGGATCCAAAACACCGTGACCGTATTGCATTTATGCGTATTGTGTCGGGTAAATACAGTCAAGGCATGAAGATGAATCATGTACGCCTTGGTAAGCAGGTGAGTATTTCAGATGCAGTAACCTTTATGGCAGGCGATCGTGAGCGTGCAGCAGATGCATTCGCAGGCGATATTATAGGCCTACATAACCACGGTACAATCCAAATTGGTGATACCTTTACGCAAGGCGAAAAGCTTAAGTTTAGCGGTATTCCTAACTTTGCGCCTGAACTATTTCGTCGTATTCGTTTGCGTGATCCGCTTAAACAAAAGCAGCTATTAAAAGGCTTAGTACAGCTTTCTGAAGAAGGTGCGGTACAAGTATTTAGACCGCTCATTAATAACGACTTAATTGTAGGCGCGGTAGGTGTACTACAGTTTGACGTAGTTGTAGCGCGCTTAAAAGCTGAGTACAACGTAGATGCAATTTACGAAGGTGTAAACGTAAATACAGCGCGCTGGGTAAGCTCAACTGACGTTAAAAAGTTTGAAGAGTTTAAACGTAAGTGCGAAAGCAACTTAGCACTTGATGGTGGCGATAACCTAACTTACATAGCACCGAGCCGTGTAAACCTTAATTTATCGACAGAGCGTTACCCTGAGGTAACCTTTAACCATACTCGCGAAAACTAGAATTGACTGACTAAAGTAAACTGAAAGCCTGCTATGGCGGGCTTACAAAGGTAAATAATATAATGAACATTCGTACTATTTTAGTGGAAAAAGCCATTGCCGCCATGACCGCAGCAGGCCTACCAGAAGACACAAACCCAGCGGTTACACAAAGCACACGCCCACAATTTGGTGACTACCAAATTAATGGTGCAATGGGCGCCGCTAAAAAAATGAAAAGCAACCCACGTGAGCTTGCGCAAAAAATTATTGATAACCTAGATGTAACCGACATTGCAGAAAAAACTGAAATTGCCGGCCCTGGTTTTATTAATATTCATTTAAAGCCTGAGTTTTTAGCCAAAAGCGTAGAAGCGGCTAACAGCGATGCAAAGCTTGCCGTAAACGAGCACGCAAATCCGCAAACTGTCGTGGTAGATTACTCATCACCTAACCTTGCAAAAGAAATGCACGTAGGCCATTTGCGTTCAACCATTATTGGTGATGCCATTGTACGTGCGCTTGAATTTAGAGGCGACAAAGTCATTCGTCAAAACCACATGGGCGATTGGGGCACACAGTTTGGTATGCTGATTGCGCATTTAGAAGATCAAATTAGCCAAGGCGTAGACTTAGAGTCGGTAGCGCTTGCTGATTTAGAAACGTTTTACCGCGATGCTAAAAAACGTTTTGACGATGAAGAAGGCTTTGCCGATAAAGCCCGTGATTACGTTGTTAAACTACAAGGCGGCGACGCGCACTGTGAAAAGCTATGGAAGCTATTTATAGCGACCTCAGTTAAACACTCTGAAGAAGTTTACAAACGCTTAAATGTAACGCTTACTCAAGCTGACATTATGGCTGAAAGTGCTTATAACAGTGAGCTTAACGACATTATTAGCTTATTAAAAGATAAAAATATAGCTGTAGAGTCGCAAGGCGCACAGGTTGTGTTTTTAGATGAACTTGCAAATAAAGACGGTGAGCCATCGGCGTTTATCGTGCAAAAATCTGGCGGCGGCTTTTTGTATGCAACCACCGATTTAGCCGCGTGTGATTACCGCTCAAATAAATTGGGTGCTGAGCGTATTTTAATATTTGTTGATGCGCGCCAAAGCCTTCACTTTAATCAGGTAGAGCTTACAGCACGTAAAGCTGGTCTTTTACGTGATGAAACAAGCTACGAGTTTTGCCCGTTTGGTACCATGATGGGCGCCGATGGTAAACCATTTAAAACCCGTACTGGTGGTACTGTTAAGCTTGCCGACTTGCTTGAAGAGTCGATTAGTCGTGCAGCAACAAAACTAGCTGAGCGTGAATCTGATTTATCGGATCATGAACGTAGCGAAATTGCCCGTAAAGTAGGTATTGGCGCCGTTAAATATGCTGATCTTTCTAAACATCGTACCAGCGATTACATATTCAACTGGGACAGCATGTTAAGCTTTGAAGGCGCGACAGCACCTTACTTACAATATGCTTATACCCGTGTACGCAGTATTTTCCGTAAATCAGGTGTCGATGCCGCTACGCTAAATGCTGATGTAGCCATAGCCGAGCCGCAAGAAAAAGCACTCGCGCTTAAACTACTGCAGCTTGAAGAAGTGCTTGATTTAATGATCTCAGAGGCTACTCCACACGTATTATGTGGGTACTTGTACGAGCTTGCTAGCCTATACATGACGTTCTACGAAGCATGCCCAGTACTCAAAGAAGGCGTAGAGCCAAGCGTACGTGACAGCCGTTTAGTGTTGTGTAATTTAGTGGCAGATACGCTAAAAACAGGATTGGATTTGTTAGGCATTGAAGTCATGGAGCAAATGTAATCACCTTCTGCTTCGTGTAGTTCGCTTTAGCTGCGTTGGTAAAACTATTTAGCCTAAGTCACATACTAAATGTATGCTCCTTGGCATAAATAGTTTTACCGCCTTGCTAGCACTCCTACACTTGCAGATGTAATGTTTTACATTGTAGGTTGGGTTGAGTGAAACGAAACCCAGCATTAAACAAAACACTTTTATTTTTGCTCTTATAACGATTAATTGCCTGATCTTACGTACCCACATACGCTTTAATAAACAGAGAAGGATTTGTTTATGAAACTCGAAGACATCCGCCGTGAATACCTGCAAGACGCGCTAAGCGAAGATAACTTGCAAGATGATCCATTCAAACAATTTGAAACGTGGCTTGAGCATGCTGTGGGCAGTAATATCCCAGACCCAACGGCCATGGTGGTCGCTACGGTTGATGAAACCGGGCAACCTTCACAGCGTATTGTATTGTTAAAACATTTAGACGATAACGGGTTTGTATTTTTTACTAATACCGGCTCACGTAAAGCACAAGAGCTAAAAGGCAATAACAAAATATCGCTGCACTTTCCGTGGCACCATATGGAGCGCCAAGTGATTGTATACGGCGAGGCAAAACCATTACCTACATCAGCCGTGGCAAAATACTTTTTATCGCGTCCTAAAGAAAGCCAATTAGCAGCATGGGCGTCGCAACAAAGCAGGCCAGTGTCGTCGCGAAAAGTACTTATGGAAACCTTTGCTAATATGAAAAGCAAGTTTGCTAAAGGTGAAATTCCATTGCCTGATTTTTGGGGCGGTTACTGTGTTGTGCCTGCTAAAATTGAGTTTTGGCAGGGTGGTGCACACCGCTTACATGACCGTTTTATGTACCAGCGCCAAGCAGATAACAGCTGGCAAGTTACACGCTTAAACCCTTAATAAAGTGATGATTAAGTAACCGTGCAATTTATTGACTCTCATTGCCATCTCGACTTTAGCGAGTTTGATTCAATTCGTGAATCGCTCATAAACGAGTGTATAGCAAAGGGAGTCAATCAGTTTGTTGTACCGGGTATTACGCTCGCCCAATCGCATACTCTTATCAAACTCAAAGCTACTTTTCCAAGTATAAAAATAGCTGCAGGGTTACATCCTTACTTTTTAGATCAACATAAAGAATCGCACATAGAAGCACTTTTTGAGTTCGGGGTTGCAAATAAGCATCATTTAATAGCTATAGGTGAGTGTGGGCTTGATAGAAGTATCGAAGACCTTGCAAAGCAAACGAGATTGTTTGAGCAGCAAATAAAAATTGCTAATGAGCTAAATTTGCCGCTTATTGTCCACCATCGGCAAAGTCATGATTTAATTGCGCAATCGTTTAAACGCTGTAAGCCAAAATATGGTGGGGTGATACATGCGTTTTCGGGGTCACTACAGCAAGCACAGTATTATATTAAACAGGGTTTTAAATTAGGCGTGGGTGGGGTTATAACTTACGAGCGCGCAGCTAAAACCCGTAATGTAATTACTCAAATTGAACCTCAGCACTTAGTGCTCGAAACCGATTCGCCCTCAATGCCACTAAATGGTCATCAAGGTGAGATTAATACGCCGCTTCATATCCCTAATGTGTTCAACGCTCTGTGTAGTTTAAAACAAAGTAGCGATAAAGAGGTGCTATCTAAAATGCTCTACGACTCTTGCTCTGAGGTTTTTCGTATATAGCGGTTTACTTGCCAACGCTTTAAGCCACGCCCCAATTGCCATGTAAAAATACATGCAATAACTAGCATTAATAAAACCTGACGACCCAAATCATGAAAATGGCTGTGGCTGTCTGAAATAGCAGCTCGTGTTAAATAGGTTACCGAAACAAACCCTAGAGGGCGATCATCATCGCTTATAACGGGTTCAACAAATGGTGTTTTAAGTTTACTTATTCCTGGAGTCGATTCTGGAAGTTGACCTAAAATATGGTGTGACTGCCAATTATCACTGCTGGCGACTAAAATCCCCTGATGATCATAAATGGTAGCCGACAGTACAAATTCGTCTTTAGCTATGTCGTTACAAATAGTGTTTAACTGAGGTTTGTTTTTTTCTATCAGTGGTGTTTTAACATTTAAAGCCATAAATTGAGTTAAGCTTTGTGCTGTGTTGTCGGCGCTATCATATAATAACTGATGGCTTTGAAAGCTACTATTTACACCTACCCAACTAAGCAATACAAAACAGCCAGCAGCTAATAATAACCGTAAAAGTCGTTTCTTTTGTGATGCCGATATTGGATTTTTAAGATGGTTATTTTTCATAGTCACCGTATATGCTACTGACAGAATTTTGATTTGATGTTACAACTACTACTATAACCTTAAATTAACCCCGATGGCGAATTTAGCATTCATATTACCGCTTCAATTCGTTTTATATCAGTGGAATAAAAATAAACACGGAGATCGCATGTCGCAAATCAGCATGGCACAGCTTACTTCTCAGCAATCATTGTCAATGTTAACGCTCAACCAATGGTTTGCTCATAACAACGGGATTTTTACACTATTTGATGGTGTTCCAAATACACAAGAAGGGTTGTTTAGTATTGCATTTGCAGGTGACTTTAATGCGACAAGTATAGATACGTTTATTCAGTTTTTAGCTCACCACGGGCAAACGGTCACAGCATTATGCCAATACCAGCCTGATTTGGGCTTATCTCCAGCACTGTGTTTTTATACTCAAAATACAACGCAATCTATTAATCCATTAACGCTTAAAGCGTTTTCAGAAACACTAGAGTGCCAATTAGTACAAATTAATACACCGCCTAACCTTTACGAGCCGGGTTTGTTAGTGATGGATATGGATTCAACAGCGATTACTATTGAATGCATCGATGAAATAGCGCGCTTAGCAAATGTTTATGATGATGTAGCATCCGTAACTGCACTTGCCATGGCGGGTAAACTTGATTTTAGTGAAAGCTTAAATCAACGAGTAGCTAAGCTTAAAGGTATTGAAAAAAGCCTTATGGATGAGTTAAAAAGTACCTTACCACTTATGCCAGGCATAAAAGCTTTGTGCCAAGTATTAAAACATCACAATTGGTATTTAGCTATTGCCTCTGGTGGTTTTGTACCATTTGCAGAGCGTGTTCAGCAGCTTATTGATTTAGACGAAGTACATGCAAATGTGCTTGAATTCGAAGACGATAAGCTAACAGGTAAAGTGTTAGGTACTATTGTAGATGCACAGCAAAAGGCAATTATTTTAGAGTCTTTGCAGGCTAAGCTCGGACTTGAAAAAATACAAACAGTGGCGATTGGCGATGGTGCAAATGATCTCGTTATGATGGCAAAGGCTGGACTTGGGGTTGCTATTCACGGTAAACCAAAAGTAGTTGAGCAAGCGCAAGCGGCTATTTGTAACGGTTCGTTATTACAGTTACTTTATATGCTCGCTATTCCGTTAAACAAAAAATAACGATGGCATATTAGCGTTAAACCGCTTAGCGAGAGCGGTTTAACCAAAGCAGTTTACGACGGCCCATTTGGTCAACCTTTTGTTGATCTAACTCAAAATGACTTAAAGCTTCTTCTGTAATATCAACCACATCACCCACACCTGTTACCGACCATAAAGCTTCTTCCAACTCTTTAGCTTTATGTAACGCGTATTGACTCACATAGCTAAGCTCGTTGGATAGGTAATCTGTATCTGGGCGACCAGTACGTGAAATATATAGTCGCATAACAAATATAATTTGAGACTTAATCCCCTTGCTAATTTGTTCATTAAAGCTGCTGTAATCTTCACCTAATATACACTGGCTTTGAATAGCTTCGGTGACTTTATCTTGTCGGGGATCAAAATTGATTGCCAGTGTAAACGCAAGTGGCGGATCTTGTCTGCTGCGATCTTTTATATTTGGAGTGATCACATTTAAAATTTGCTCGTTAGTTATTATACTCGACACGTCGGTTTTATTGCTAAGTAGACCAAAGTTTTGTAAAAGTACATGCAGCGGGCTTGAATATAAACCATAACCAATTGCACCCACTTTAAAATGTGCCGCTTCTTTGTGTAAATACAGCGGGAATTGGCAAACACTTTTAGTGACCATGTTTCTTAATGCGGTTGAAAGCCCTTCTATTTTAGGCGCTTCTTCGCTTACTTTTAATTTATTTTTGTTATTTTCAATTAACTGCGTAAAAAAGCTAACGCCTGCATGAGGTAAATCAGCCACTCTATTTGCTTTTAAACTAACGGTGGTCAGTGATTTACTAATGGCCATAACTTCATACTTGAGCTCGCCCAATTTATGTTTTTTAGTTATTTTTTGCAACTCAGGAAATGTTAAAAAGACGATATCGCCTTTTTTAAAGTTAACAGGCTGATCGCACTCTAGCTGCAGTCCCATAACTGAAAAATCGCGCGTATGTCCACTTAATACCGTATCATTTATGTGTAATTTAACGTCGGTTTTGTATAAATAGCGTTTATGCGAGCGTAAATTTACATACTCAAGCGCAACAATGTCTAAATAGGGAGCCGTTTTATGTTTGGCATGCCCAAAAAGTTTAAGCTGATTGACCAAAGCTTTATCGTAAGTTATTTGTTTATAACGCAATTGCTCAACGCTATTACCTACACTAGTTAGTACAACAATATATTTTACGTCTTTTACTAGTCCTTCAACACGTGGGGAGGGCGGCTTATTGAGTTTTTCAATATTACTGCCCGCAGAATTTGGCAGTGAAAGTGGTATGTAAGCATCATCAGGATGACTTGGCATTATTTGAATTTTAAAACACTGCCAGCTTTCTTTTTGGCTACCAAATCCCAAGAATAAATCACGAAGTTTTGGGTTTTTATTAAGTTCGGTTCGTGTTGCAGAGTAAAAATAAACTTTACCAGAGGACACATGTGTAAAGGTATACAGGTAATCTTCTTTAACCGCTGTTGGTTGTGTTAATAACCCACTGACCCGTTTATGGTTAAGCACGTTGTATAAGCAAGGTACACTTCTTTCATCGGTAAAGTAGCGCTGAATAAAAATATTATTTTCGGTTGTTAGGCTTAAACTAGGATAATACTGATCGTCTTTTTTACTTAAAAACACATACAATGAAGTAACACGAGGTATGTAATATTGCTCATAACCTTTTGATACAACCGCATCGAGTGTGTTATCTAAATTAACTTTGTAGCGGCGTTTATTTCCGTGAATAAAGCTTTCTAAAAAGTTATCAAAGGCTTCATTATTTTCAACGTAAGTTCGCTTTAAACGAATATGATTAAATTCACGTGAGATATTCTCAACGGCAACTACTTCATATTGAATGCCATTTTTTAAACCCAGTTCAAAGTCTTGCTCTAGACCCACCAAACGCATTGCTATTAGTTGGCCTTTTCTGATTATGTTTCGCTTTGCCAGCTTTATTTTACAGCCGCTCAAAGAAATATCAGAGGTACTTGCTTTAATATTTTTCTTATCGTTATATTCAATAGTAACTTTTATTGAATAATTCATTCTTTCTTCTGCACGGCTTTCGTAAGATGCAAATTTAATAACATTAGTATTTAGTAAATCTTCTTGCTCTTGTTTATTCCCTTTTTCGGCGGCTTCTTTTTGCATTACGCGGTGGTTATTTTCCGTATTCATAACCGCTTCGTAAACAGCAAGTGTGTATTTACCATGCTGTTTTAATGCGCTTTCAAACACTTCAATGGCCGTTTCATCCATAAAGTGCTGTTTACCATTATGTTCGTAAGGTTTTACTTGTCCTGTAACTAAACCGCGTAGATCAATAAAGCGCTCGACAGGCTGAGAAAGGCGCGACATTTCCATTTTAATTAAAAACTGTTCAGGCTTCGTAAGCTCTGCTGTTTTTGATTTAAAAATTAGGTCAAACTTGGCGTTGCCTAAATATTGTTTTAGCTCATTAACGAGGGACTCGTGTTTGAGCATGATGTCATCAGCCATTTATAAAACCATCACCGTCTCTTTGAAAAAGTAGGTATACTATTAAATCCATTTATTAGAAATTCAATAAACGTAAAGCGTGCTATGTTGTTAATATAGGTACGATTTTTAGAGCAACTACCATTTAGTTTTTGTTATTATGTGTTATGTGCCATTTTATTGGCAAGTTACTTTTATTCAATTTTAAAGCAAAAACTGTGCCCTAAGATATATAAAGGTAAAACAGTTAATTAGGTAATGATTGTGGCTTAAGAAATTTGTACAGGCAAGCTATGTTGCTATGTAAATAGATGAAATGGCAAAATAACAACAAGACAGTACGCATTTTTAAATTCAATGATTAATAAATAAGGTTATTAATGGCTAAAGCGGCAAAAGTAGAGTTTGTTTGTACAGAGTGTGGCATGAACTATCAACGTTGGCAGGGGCAGTGTCGTTGCGGTGCGTGGAACACGTTAGCTGAATTTAAACCTTCAGCAGGACAAAGTAAGAAAGCAACAGCGCGCTCAAGTGTTGGCGGTTATGCCGGAGGTATTGGTGGTGGTTCTAAAAAAATTAATGACATAGCAACCGTTGAAGCTGAAAAGCAACTCACAGAAATAGGCGAGCTTGACCGTGTTTTAAGCGGTGGTGTTACTACGGGTTCTGTAAATATTATTTCGGGCGATCCGGGGGCGGGTAAAACAACGCTTTTATCTGACTTGGTAGCAAGAATGTCAAAGCGTATGCCGTCTCTTTACTGTACCGCTGAGGAGTCTTTGTCGCAGTTTAAAAATCGTGTTAACCGCTTAAAGTTAGACTATAACGCCGATGAGCTTTATTTGCTTTCAGAAACCAGCGTTGAGACTATTATTGAAGAGCTTGATAAAAATAAAATAAAGTTTGCAGTCATCGACTCCATTCAAGCCGTTGTTACAGATACTGCAAATGGCAGTCCAGGCTCTCCTTCGCAAGTTAAAAGTGCCGCTCAAGCATTAACTCAATATTGTAAGCAGAATGATGTGACCATGTTTATTATTGCTCACGTGAATAAAAATAACGAAATTGCAGGCCCGCAAACCTTGGTGCATATTGTTGATGCGCTATTACACATAGACACCAATGATGGACAAATACGTACCCTACGTGCCAATAAAAACCGCTTTGGTGACATTGATACTGTGGGTATTTTTAAAATGTGTGAACGTGGAATGTTAAGCGTAGACAACCCGAGTGAGATATTTTTATCGGGCTCGACGACTGAATCCCCGGGGTCGTCTATTACCTGTATCCGTAAAGGTAATCGGAATCTATTGCTTGAAATACAATGTTTAACAACAGAAACCGAGGCTGAATTTCCACAGCGTGTTTGTGTCGGTTTAAATATGAACCGCATAAAAATGCTCACAGGTATTTTACGTAAACATACAAAAACAAAAATATTTCACGATACCTTTTTTAATATTGTGGGTGGTTTAAAAATTGATGAATCAGAAACCTGTATAGATTTAGCCCTTGTTACTGCGTTACTAAGTAGCTTGAACGAATTTGTTGTGCCTCGAACCACTTGTATTATGGGGGAGTTGAGTTTAAACGGTGATGTGCGACCAATAGACAGCGGCGTACCACGAGTTAAAGAAGCTGCACAGCATGGTTTTACAGAAATATTTATCCCGTTTCGTAACTACCATAAATCAATGGAAGGCCTAGGCGCTAAAATAACTCCAGTAAAAACGGTACATGAGTTATTGAGCCTGATTAATTAACGCTTACAGCGACTGGTATGCAATGTTACTCTTGGGTTAATACAATTTTTATAAAAATAGAATAAGGAAATAATATGAAAAAATTAATTATAGCCGCAGCGATTATTGCAGCAGGTGTTGGCGGCGTTAGCTACGCTAACTATGTTGCTACCCAAGAGGTTCGTGCTGAAGTAGACAAGCAGCTGGCCATGGTGAGTGAGCAAACGGGTGCAACATTTAAATATGCTGGCTTATCTGCAAGTGTTATTTCAAAAAGTGTTGAAATTACAAGTATGGAAGTAATAAGCCCTGAGGGCGAGAGTGTAGCCAACGTTCAAAGTATTGAAGTTAAAGGCTACGAAACCGATAAAATTTCGCCGCATACATCGCTTGATGTAAAAAATCTGACACTCAGTAAAGACTTTATTGCCACACTGCCTGCTGACACAAATGCTATATTAGCATCAGCAAGTTACAATCTGCATTCATCTTTAGATTATAATGAAGAGTCTGGTGAAAGCGATATGGTTGTAAAGCTCAATGCTAAAGATGTGATCAGTTTTAATATGGACATAGGACTAGCTAATTCTAAACCGCTCATGGATACGTCGCTTGCGATGAGCAAAGAACAAAAGCAAGCGGGTGATACCCCATTAACTTATGAGCAGCAACTGCAACAACAAACACGTATGATGCAAGCAATGAGCAAGCTTGAACCCCGTAACGCAAGCTTTGTTATAAATAATCAAGGTAAACTTAAAGAGTTATTAGAAAGTGAGCTTTCAAAGCAAGGTATGACTATTGAGCAAATGCAAGCAATGTTAGCCCAGCAGTTAGAGCAAGCGCCTGTAACTGAAGAAATAGCGAATGCGTTAACCAGCTTTGCCAGCGGTTTAAATTCGTTAACTGTTTCAGCAAAATTGCCTGAAGGCCAAACTATGATGGAAGTTAACCAGCAATTAATGATGCTAGCTGGTAAGCCAGAGGAACTGGTTAAGTTTATAAATTTAGAAGTTAAAGGCGACTAATCACTATAAGTCGTTAAATCATAATTTAAAAAGCCGCACTTGTTTAATCAAATGCGGCTTTTATTATAGATAATGTTTAGTGAAGAATACGCGCTCTAATTGTTCCTTCAACTGCACTTAGCTCTTTTAGCGCTACTTCAGAGTGGTCGGTATCAACGTCAATAACCACATAACCAATTGCTTCATCAGTTTGTAAGTACTGAGCCGCTATATTGATACCGTGCTGCGCAAACGCTTGGTTAATTTGCGTTAACACACCTGGACGGTTGTGGTGAACATGTAATAAGCGACTACGGTTAGCAAGCTCTGGCAGTGATACCTCAGGGAAGTTAACGGCGGTAATTGTAGAGCCGTTATCTGAATATTTAGCCAATTTACCTGCCACTTCAATACCAATATTTTCTTGAGCTTCTTGAGTTGAGCCACCAATATGCGGCGTTAAAATAACGTTATCGAAGTCGCGTAGTGGCGATACAAACTTTTCATCGTTAGATTTAGGTTCAACAGGGAACACGTCAATTGCTGCACCACTTAGCTTTTTCTCGTTAAGTGATTCTGCAAGGGCATCAATATCAACAACGGTGCCGCGAGAGGCGTTAATTAAAATAGCGCCTTGTTTCATTACCGCAAGCTCTGCCGAACCGATTAAGTTTTTGGTCTGTGGTGTTTCTGGCACATGCAAACTAATTACATCAGAGCGCTGAAGTAGCTGAGTCAAGTTATGAACTTGTTTTGCATTACCCAGTGTTAGCTTATCTTCAATGTCGTAAAACTCGACGTTCATACCTATGTTTTCAGCCATAATACCTAGCTGAGTACCAATGTGGCCATAGCCAATAATACCCAACGTTTTACCACGTGCTTCAAATGAACCCGTTGCTGTTTTTAGCCACTCACCACGGTGAGCTGCAGCATTTCGCTCAGGTATACCGCGAAGTAAAAGCAGTATTTCACCAAGTACTAGCTCTGCAACAGAGCGTGTATTTGAAAATGGCGCATTAAATACAGCAATACCGCGCTGGCGAGCGTTACTTAAGTCAACCTGGTTTGTGCCAATACAAAAACAACCAATGGCAATCAGCTTCTCTGCAGCATCTAAAACAGCTTCGTTAATATGAGTACGAGAACGCAGACCTACAAAGTGAGCGTCTTTAATACGTTCTTTAAGCTCGTCTTCAGGTAGCGATGTTTTAACGTAGTCTATATTGCTGTAACCATTTCGTTTTAGCGTTTCAACTGCGCTTTGGTGCACACCTTCAAGCAAGAGAATTTTAATTTTGTCTTTTGCTAACGATACCTTACTCATAACCTCATCCTATTTAATTTGAGGCCCATTTTTAGTGCCGATAATTACTTTATCAGCACCACGCATCGCAAATAGGCCATTGGTAACTACGCCAACAATTTGATTTATATCTGTCTCAAGTTGCTTAGCATTGGTAATATTTAAATTATATACGTCTAAAATAACGTTGCCGTTATCGGTAACCACACCTTGGCGGTAGACTGGGTCGCCGCCTAACTTTAATAACTCACGTGCTACGTAGCTGCGCGCCATTGGAATAACTTCAACTGGAAGCGGAAATTCCCCCAATGTGTCCACTAGTTTGGTGTCATCAACAATACACACAAACTGCTTAGCAACTGCAGCCACAATTTTTTCACGGGTAAGTGCAGCACCACCGCCTTTAATCATTTCATTTTGAGCGTTAATTTCATCAGCGCCGTCGATGTAAACATCGAGTACATCGATATCGTTTAGCTCAAATACTTCAATACCGAGCTCTTTTAAACGCGCTGTAGAAGCTTCAGAGCTTGATACAGCACCTACTAAAGTGTCTTTAACTGTGCCAAGGGCATCAATAAAGTGATTAACGGTTGAGCCTGTGCCTACACCTACTATCGTGTTTTCTTTTACAAACTCGAGTGCAGCCCATGCTGCTGCTTTTTTTAATTCGTCTTGTGTCATTATTTTGTGCTCATGTATGTCAAACGTGTGCTGTAAGTATGCGAATAATCACATCACCAGCAGTAATTATTGTTCGGTGTTATTATGGTTTTAAGCGGTACATCCCAAGACTCTATTGGCAATACATCAACTTTTTGGCACTCATGTGCAAGGCCTATAAGTCGTGGTTTTTGCCAGTTTTCATCGTGTAAACGAGCCAGTGTTCTATCGTAAAACCCACCTCCCATTCCTAAGCGATTACCTTGATTATCAAATGCAACTAATGGCATAAGTAAGTAGTCCAGCTCGGGTAAAGGGCATATTTGACTGCAATTTAGCTTAGGTTCAAAGATACCATAGCAATTTGCCTTCATGGGTGAGTTTTTCTCATAGCGCTGAAACAGCAAAGTGGCGCCATTAAATGGGTGTATTACTGGTAGGTAAATAACGTGATTTAAGTTCCATAATTCTTTAATTAACAAGGAGGTATCAAGCTCTCCGTCGTTACTTAAATAAATGGCGATATGTTGATTTTTAGCTGTTTTTTTTGTTTTTAAGTATTGAATAAAATTCATACTTAAAGATTGAGATGCTAAATTTTGCTGTTCATTAGACAAATTATTACGTAATTCGCGAATAGATTTTCTTATTTGGGCGCGTGAATCGCTCATTTTTCAAACTTACCAACTAATTAAAAAGCAAATAAAGCAGGAAACGCCAAGTACACCGCAAGTATAATAAGCAACGTAACAACCGTAGCTATTAACGAATAAAGCAATGCATTACTGCGTTTTTTAGGCTGAGTTATTAGCTCCTCGTCCAGTAATAGCTCTTCGTCTTGCCATTCGTCTTCATCTACTTCAGGGGTTTTTGTTTGGTTTTCAGGTAAGCGCTGCTCGAGGTCTTCGAGTTTTTCTTCTAGCCTGATTAAACTGCTAGTTATGTAGTCTAATGCGTCAAAAATACGCTCATCTCGCTGGCTACCACTTACCGTTTGAGTGGTTTTTTCAGTATTTGTCGATACAGCTTGAAGTTTACTTTTAATACCCATTCCAACAAGTAGCTTAGCTTGTTTTAATGCTTTGTTTTTATCGCTAGGCGCAAATAAAGGCTTACCTTTAAAAAATAAGGCTACTTTTTCTTCTGAGATTTTTAGTTTTGCCGCCAGTGTTGTACACGCTGTGTTTGAGTCAACGTTATCAGCGAGTCCAGCAAACATAACGCGAAAGTTATCGGTCATTTAAATATCCCTAAAGCTTTATAATTAAATGAGTATATACCTAAAGTATAAAAAAGTTCGAGGACCAATTAATAGTTATTTTTTAAACTATAAATTAGCGTTGCGTTACATAATTGCTAGCTATAAAAAAGGCCCTTAAAAGGGCCGTTTTTTTGCTTTAGTCTTAAAGACCCGCTGCTGCGCGAAGTGCGTCAGCTTTATCTGTGCGTTCCCATGGGAATTCGTCACGGCCAAAGTGGCCGTAAGCTGCAGTAGGAAGGTAGATAGGGCGCTCTAAATCAAGCATTTGAATTAAGCCGTAAGGGCGTAGGTCAAAATGTTCACGAATTAATTCGATTAAACGTGCTTCTTCTAATTTACCAGTACCAAAGGTTTCAACACTGATAGAGGTTGGCTCAGCAACACCTATTGCGTAAGATACTTGTAATTCACACTTATCAGCAAGGCCAGCAGCCACTACGTTTTTAGCCACGTAACGTGCAGCGTATGCAGCTGAGCGGTCAACTTTTGATGGATCTTTACCAGAGAAAGCACCACCACCGTGACGTGCCATACCACCGTATGTATCAACAATGATTTTACGTCCTGTTAAACCACAGTCACCCATTGGACCACCAATTACAAATCGGCCTGTTGGGTTAATAAAAAACTTAGTTGCGCTTGTGATTAGTTCAGCAGGAAGTACTGGCTTGATGATGGTTTCCATCACAGCTTCTACTAAATCGTTTTGAGAGATGTCTTCGCTGTGCTGAGTTGACAGAACAACCGCATCAATACCTACTGGCTTACCGTTTTCGTATGCAAAAGTAACTTGAGATTTTGCATCTGGGCGTAACCAGTTAAGCTCGCCGCTTTTACGTACTTGTGCTTGACGTTGAACTAAACGGTGAGAATACGTAATAGGTGCAGGCATTAACACTTCAGTTTCGTTACATGCGTAACCAAACATTAAGCCTTGGTCACCAGCGCCTTGTTCTTCTGGGCTAGTACGGTCAACACCTTGGTTAATGTCTGGAGACTGTTTACCAATGGTGTTTAAAATTGCACACGAGTCAGCATCAAAACCCATGTCTGAGTGAGTGTAGCCAATTTCACGTACTGTTTTACGCGTAATTTCTTCTATATCAACCCATGCGCTAGTAGTGATTTCACCACCAACCATAACCATACCAGTTTTCACGTATGTTTCGCACGCAACGCGGGCATGAGAGTCTTGCTCTAGGATAGCATCAAGAACCGCATCAGAGATTTGGTCGGCGATTTTATCCGGATGACCTTCAGAAACAGATTCAGAAGTAAATAAATGTTTTGCCATTGTAATTATGCTCACAAATATTGCGCTTCACAAACGTCGGTATTAGCGCTAAAAAATTAAGGGGCGTATTTTATCTAAAACGAAACACCTTGCATAGTGTTTTTACGCCTAGACGTCTAAATTAAATTAGTTATGACATTATGGTCTTAAAAAATATTCATAATACCTCATTTTTATAGGGTTTTTAATTGCACACAGACCCCACAATAAGTAAGAATGGTCGCAATAAAAGTGCTCTTGTAACTTGAGTACATAAACGAACACATAAATACCCGCGCAAATACATATATAAGGTAGGAGAATTCATGCCATCTCGCAAAGAACTTGCAAATGCTATTCGCGTCTTGTCAATGGACGCAGTACAAAAGGCCAAATCTGGTCACCCTGGAGCCCCTATGGGCATGGCTGATATCGCAGAAGTATTATGGCGCGATTATCTAAAACATAATCCATCAAATCCAGAGTGGGCAGACCGAGATCGATTTATACTGTCAAACGGCCACGGTTCAATGCTTATCTATTCTTTATTGCACTTAAGTGGTTATGATTTACCGTTGGACGAAATTAAAAACTTCCGTCAAATGCACTCTAAAACACCAGGCCACCCAGAATACGGTTATGCGCCAGGTATCGAGACCACTACGGGCCCACTAGGCCAAGGGATCACAAATGCGGTAGGCATGGCAATTGCTGAAAAAGCGCTTGCGGCACAATTTAACCGTGAAGGTCACGACATTGTTGATCACCATACCTATGCATTCATGGGCGACGGTTGTTTAATGGAAGGCATTTCGCATGAAGCCTGTTCGCTTGCCGGCACATTAGGCCTAGGCAAGCTGGTTGCTTTTTGGGATGACAACGGCATTTCTATTGATGGTGAAGTTGAAGGTTGGTTTAGCGATGACACACCAGCACGTTTTAAAGCGTACGGCTGGCACGTAATTAGTGACGTTGATGGCCACGATAGCGATGCAGTAAGTGCTGCAATTAGCGAAGCAAAAAGCGTGACTGATAAACCAACACTAATTTGTTGTAAAACAATTATTGGTTACGGTTCACCGAATAAATCGGGTAGCCACGACTGTCACGGTGCACCACTTGGCGATGACGAAATTAAAGCATCGCGTGAGTTTTTAGGTTGGACGGGTGATGCATTTGAAATCCCTGAAGACATTTACGCACAGTGGGATGGAAAAGCTAAAGGCCAAGAGCTTGAATCAAGCTGGGACGAAAAGTTTGCAGCCTATGCAAAAGCATTCCCAGAGCTTGCAGCTGAGTACAAACGCCGTACAAATTCAGATTTACCTGCCGACTGGGCTGAAAAGTCACAAGCGTATATTGAGCAGTTACAAGCAAACCCGGCAAATCCAGCATCTCGTAAAGCGTCACAAAATGCATTAAATGCATTTGGTCCATTATTACCTGAATTTATGGGTGGCTCTGCCGATTTAGCAGGTTCAAACTTAACAATTTGGGAAGGCTCTAAAGGCCTAACAGCGGACGATGCAAGTGGTAACTACGTTTACTACGGTGTGCGTGAGTTTGGTATGTCGGCAATTATGAACGGCATTGCACTTCATAAAGGCTTTATTCCTTACGGTGCAACGTTCTTAATGTTTATGGAATACGCACGCAATGCGGTTCGTATGGCTGCATTAATGAAGCAACCAAGCATTTTTGTATACACGCACGATTCAATTGGTTTAGGTGAAGATGGTCCAACTCACCAACCAGTAGAGCAAATTGCCAGCATGCGTTTAACGCCTAACCTTTATAACTGGCGCCCGTGTGACCAAGTTGAGTCAGCAATTGCATGGCAACAAGCTATTGAACGTAAAGACGGTCCTACATCGTTAATATTCACACGCCAAGGTCTTGAGCAACAGGCGCGTGACGCACAACAGCTAAGCGACGTCAAAAAGGGTGGTTACATCCTTAGCTGTGACGGCAACCCAGAGCTAATTATTATTGCAACCGGTTCTGAGGTGCAATTAGCACAAGATTCAGCTACTGAATTACGCAGCCAAGGTAAAAAGGTACGTGTTGTATCTATGCCATGTACTGATGCATTCGAAGATCAATCGCCTGAGTACAAAGAAAGCGTATTACCAGCAAGCGTTTCTCGTCGCGTAGCGATTGAAGCAGGTATTGCTGATTATTGGTACAAGTATGTAGGCCTAAATGGTGCTGTAGTCGGTATGACCACTTTTGGTGAGTCTGCACCAGCTAACGAGTTGTTTGAGCACTTTGGCTTTACGGTTGAAAACATCGTAAACAAAGCAAACGCACTTTTTTAATCGTTTTTGATTAAATAAGTTAAGTAACTTAAAAACCCGCCAATGTGCGGGTTTTTTTATGCCCATATATGAAACAACTTCATCTTAAGCGTTACTGCTTTTCTTGCAAGAAAGTAAGCTATCAGGCAAGGTAGTGCGATAAAATTTATAAATAAAGATCTTTAAATTAATAGCAGGAGCTAAAATGTCTCAGTTTGAAAATGTAAGCGTAGTTAAAAAGGCCAACGTGTATTTTGACGGTAAAGTGTCAAGCCGTACGGTTGTATTTAGCGATGGAACTACCAAAACATTAGGCTTTATGCAGCCGGGTGAGTTTGTATTCGATACCAGTAAAAAAGAACTCATGGAGCTTTTAGGTGGCCAGTGGGATATTTTATTACCAGGCGAGAGTGAGTGGAAAACATTTAATGCGGGCGAGTCATTTAATGTAGACGCTAACGTAAGCTTTAAAGTAAAAGTAAGTGATTTTGCCGACTACTGTTGCTCGTACACAGATTAATAGCTAGCACAGCTAGACGTCTGAAAGCCCATGATTTATGGGCTTTGCATAAACTTTGCGCAACACATGATTTAAATCACCAAAAACCGCAAATAAACCTCAAATATCTCTCTTTTTTCCTTGTGTTAATCTAAATAGCCCCCAATACTATTTATGAGGTAACAAATAAAAGGATACCCTATGAAAATTAATCTTTCTGGTCACCATGTTGAAGTTACTGACTCTATTAGAGAGCACATCAACGAAAAATTTTCTAAAATTGAGAGCCACTTTCCATCACTTATTTCTCTCGATATGATCTTGTCTAAAGAGCATCATAAAATCCAAGCCGAAATTAGCACTAATTACGAAGGTGCGCGAATATCAGTAAAAGGGGAAAACGAAGTAATGTACCCAGCTATTGCAAGCGCAGCTAAAAAACTCGATGCAGCACTAAAACATCGAAAAGGGCAAATAAAAGCAAATTTACACGAAAAGCCTGTAAGTACAACGCCAGAAATAGCGCACGAAATCATCCAAGAGATGGAACTAAAATAATTTTTAGTCCCAAAGCACTATAAAAAAGAGCCTTATGGCTCTTTTTTATTGCCTTTAATTTAGGTAAGTTATGCAGCCTTCGGTGTTATTAATTGTGAAAATTAATAACCAGAGTGAATAACACACATAATTTGAGAAATTAATGCAACAAACACAAGCAATATGGAAATCTCGCATAGGCGCCCTTGGCCCGGGTATTTTAATGGCCACCGCCGCAATTGGAGGCTCACACTTAGTTGCATCAACTCAAGCAGGCGCATTATTTGGTTGGCAATTGTTTTGGCTTATATTGGCGGTAAATGTATTAAAATACCCTTTTTTTCGTTTTGGTATGGAATATACCTTAGCTACTAAAAACAGTTTAGTAGAAGGCTATAAAAATAAAGGCCCTGTTTATTTTTATAGTTTTATAGGCCTAAACATACTCGCTGCTGTTGTTAATACCGCAGGCGTATTACTGCTTACAGCAAGTTTACTGCATTATGCGTTGCCAATAGTAATAGAAGTAACGCTGCTGTGTTGGATATTGCTCGGTGTTTGCTTAGTCATATTATTGTTAGGGCACTTTAAAGCGCTCGACAGCGTTGCTAAAGGCATAATGGGGCTATTAACGCTTGCTACTATTATTGCACTGGTTATTGCGTTTAGTGATGGCCCAATGGCACCAGCTGACTATGTGGGTCCATCGCCTTACGAGCTTGCTATGCTGAGCTTTATGGTCGCGTTAATGGGTTGGATGCCAGCACCCATAGAAATATCAGCCCTTAGTTCGCTGTGGCTTAAAGAAAAGCAAGCCCAGCAAGCGGTCACTAAAAGCCAAGGCTTGTTTGATTTTAACGTAGGCTATTGGCTAATAGCCTGCTTAGCATTGGTATTTTTTAGCTTAGGTGTGCTGGTGCAATACGGGCAAAGCAGCAGTATTGAGCTTGGCGGTGTTGCCTTTGCTAAACAGCTCATAGACATGTACGCACTGACTATTGGTGAGTGGGCAAGGCCGCTGGTATCAGCTATTGCTTTTTTATGTATGTTTGGCACTACACTTACCGTGCTTGACGGCTACGCACGTACACTTAACGAGTCACATAAATTGCTTGGTTTTGGGCAATCAAAACACAGCCTAAATATTTGGTTAATACTACAAGCGCTTGCAGGTATGGCCGTTATTTTATTTTTTAAATCGGCCCTGGGGCCAATGCTTACTTTTGCCATGACACTTGCTTTTGTCACTACTCCCGTTTTTGCATGGCTTAACTTTAGCCTTGTGCGATCAGAGCCCGCCATTAAACACAGCGTACTATTGCGCTGCTTAACGTGGCTAGGCTTAGTGTACTTGGTTGGTTTCGCTGTTGCGTTTGTAGTGTGGAAACTAGCATTCTAAATAGAGCCACTTACTTTAGGGTTTTCATTAAAGCCCTAAAGCATTAAATTCTAGGGTTAAACGAGGTATAAATGGATATTAGAACAGGCGAGCTTTCAAACCCTCACGTTATAAAGCTACTACAAGCGCATCATAACGATATGCTAAAACACTCCCCCATAGAGAGCGTACATGCACTGGATGTAACTAAACTCACTCAGCCCGACATAACCTTTTATAGCTTATGGATTGATAATAACTTAGCGGGTGTCGGCGCATTAAAAGCGCTAAATACAACGCATGGCGAAATTAAATCAATGCGCACCTCAAGCAACTATTTACGCCAAGGCATAGCCGCTAAGTTACTCACGCATATTATTGAGCAAGCAACACTGCGAGGCTATAAAAAACTTAGTTTAGAAACCGGCACTGCTAAGGCATTTTTACCCGCACAAAAGCTTTATGTCCAATTTGGTTTTAAAGAGTGCGAACCGTTTGGTAATTATGAGTTAGACCCGTATAGCTTGTTTATGAGTAAATCGGTTTAAACTAAAATGACCGAGAAGTAACGTTTTGTAGTTGTATGATTTAAATATTATCCGCATGGCTGTTCAGAGCGATAAGCGGACATTGAGATTGGCTAAATATCGTCGTTAATAGATTGGTTAAACTGCTCTGCGCATATATTCATGAAAGTAAGCGCTGCGCGCATATTGGTTAATTTAACTTTACCTAAAAACTTTAGAAAACTTTGCGATAGTAATACCTTAGGTAATTTGTTAAAACTATATAATGTAGAAAAATGAGCGTAGCGTCGGCAGAAATATGCGCGACGAGCGCACTATTAAATTGTTATGAGCTTTAGTCGTCGTGTTAATTTTAAATAAAAGGAATTTTAAGTGTTTTATTTGCAGCTAGTATTTTCAATATTGTTTGTTTTTCTAACTATCTATGGGTATGTAAAAAACAAACGAAACACTATGCTTCTAGGCGCTATGTGTTTGGTAATTGCGACCGCGGTAGAGCCATTCTCTAAAGGTTTTAACGATGGTTTTTCCAGTGCTAAAGAGCAACTGAAAGAATCAAATGGAAAGGACTAAGGTTTGAAATCAGCTCATAACAAATCTATCAACCGGATGTTGGCAAGAGCGGCCAACACAGGTTATAAGTGAATGGAGTCAAATCTTGACTTAAGACATTAAAGTCGATGTCTGCTAATGGCACTGAGCTGTCATTGATATTAACGATCAACTCAGATCTTTTATCGCGCTACTTATCCCATCCAAGCTCAGCGCATACATGCGATTGTTCATTAACTCTTTTATAAAGCCAATCGATTGATAGTACGGCCAGTGTTCAACCAGTTGTGGGTTGAGCCACGCTACTTTATCGAAATGGTTAGTTATGCGTGATAACCATGCACTGCCGGGCTCTTCGTTGTAATGTTCTACCGAGCCGCCGGGGTAGGCTATTTCGTATGGGCCCATAGTGGCATCACCCACAAATATAACCTTGTAGTCGCTGGTGAATTTGTTGATCAGCGTCATGGTGTCTATTACGTTTGAATGGCGGCGTTGGTTATCCTGCCAAACGTGTTCGTATAAACAGTTATGAAAGTAGTAAAACTCTAAATGCTTAAATTCACTGTGGGCGGCGCTAAATAGTTCTTCGCAGGTATGAATGTAGTCATCCATTGAACCGCCAATATCAAACAGCATTAATACTTTTACAGCATTGTGGCGCTCGGGTGCCATTTTTACATCCAGCATGCCGCCTTGCTTGGCGGTTGCGCGAATGGTCTCGTTTAAATCAAGGGTGTCACTTGCGCCGGTGCGGGCAAATTTGCGCAGCTTTTTAAGGGCGAGTTTTATAGTGCGTGAACCAATTTCGCGGTCTGAATCTAGGTTACGGTATTCGCGCTTGTCCCACACTTTTACCGCTTGGCGGTTGCGGTTGCCGTCTTGTCCTATACGCACGCCCTCAGGGTTATAACCATACGCGCCAAAAGGAGATGTACCACCGGTGCCTACCCATTTATTACCGCCTGCGTGGCGTTTTTGTTGCTCTTCTAAACGCTCTTTCAGGGTTTTCATGAGCTCGTCGAGCCCGCCCATCGCTTTTAGTTGGGCTTTTTCTTCATCGCTTAGGTTTTTTTCAAACTCTTTGCGTAGCCAATCTTCAGGTAAGTTGTGCTGTTGCTTTAAACTCTCGAGTAAATCAAGGTCGGCAATACCGCTAAAGTAGTCGCTAAAGGCTTTATCGAAGCGGTCAAAATGGGTTTCGTCCTTTACCATTATGGTGCGGGCCAAATGGTAAAAGGCATCTACGTCGGCAAATATAACGCCTTTTTTTAAGGCGTTAATTAAATCGAGTAGTTCGCGCAGGCTTACCGGTAAACGGTATTCACGTAATTTGAAGAAAAACGCAATCAACATATTAACGGCGGCTCATAAACGCGAGTTTTTCGATGAGGCTTATGTCTTGCTCATTTTTAAGCAGTGCGCCAAACATCGGCATTAAGCCGCCTTTTTGGCTTTTGTCGTGCAATGTTTTAGCGTCTATATCCTCTGCCATTAAAAGTTTTAACCAATCCAGTAATTCGCTGGTGGAGGGCTTCTTTTTAAGGCCGTTGGCTTCACGTAAGTTAAAAAATACTTCTAATGCTTGGCGTACTAAATCTTGTTTAACGTTAGGGTAATGTACATCGACAATTTGCTGCATTTCCTCGCTGCTTGGAAAGTCAATATAATGAAAAAAACAGCGGCGTAAAAAGGCATCAGGCAGCTCTTTTTCGTTATTTGAAGTGATAATCACAATAGGGCGCTCTTTTGCGATAATGCGCTCACCTGTTTCGTAAACGTGAAACTCCATTTTATCAAGTTCGAGCAGCAAATCGTTTGGAAACTCAATGTCGGCTTTGTCTATTTCGTCAATGAGTAAAACTGGGCGTTTGCCGTTAAGCTCGGCATAGGTAAATGCTTGCCACAGCTTACCTTTAACAATGTAGTTGCCAATATCATGCACGCGCTCATCACCTAGCTGGCTGTCACGCAAACGCGATACGGCATCGTATTCGTATAAACCTTGCTGTGCTTTGGTGGTCGATTTAATGTGCCACTGAATAAGCTCGGTGTTTAAACTTTTCGCAAGCTCTTCGGCCAGCATCGTTTTGCCTGTACCAGGTTCACCTTTAATAAGTAATGGTTTTTCAAGCATAATAGCAGCATTTACAGCCTGTTTTAGCGAGCTGCTTGCGATGTAATTGTCAGTAGAATTAAATTGCACGGTGTACCCTTGTCTGGTCTGAGCAGTATTGAATGGGGTTATAATGCCACAGTTAATCTGCAGGTCCAAGGTAGGCAAAACGAGGTATAGTTTTGCCCTCTTTTTCAACGGTTTCTAAAAACATACTAAGTGGTCGTGCCCAAATACCGAACTCACCATATAAGGCTTGGTATATCACCAATTGTTCGTCTGTTTCGCTATGTGTTGCCTGATATAAAACTTTGTACTGCGGGCCTTTGTAGTGTTGGTATAAACCCAGTTTTAGTGCTGTAGTCATGCTTCAATCTCTTGTATAATTTGTGTTTGCACTTTTAATGCTAACTAATTTGCCAATATTATGAACTATATTTCGTTAGATGATTACAGAAAAGCGTGGGTTTTTCGCCATAAAGACATTCCGGTATCAAGTGATGACGCAGCTAAAATAAAACCAATGAGCGACGAACGCGCTGCTGTACTTTGGAGCACAATGGTAAGCCGGGAGTTTGACCACCCCGACTTTTTTGATGACAGTATGTGGTGCGGTCAAGATAAAAGCTTTAGTGATGAAGTTAACTGGGAAGCAGCTTGGGAAAATGGCGATGCTTTACCACCTCAAGAAATTTTAGAGTTTTTAGGGTGGGAAGCAAATACCACGGTATATTTTTGTATGGCGCGCGATAATGTTATTGAAACAACGTTTGACGTATTTAAACGTAATTGGCAAAACTTTATGTTTTTAGCCGATGGCAGTTTACTAGTTGGTAAAAAGCGCAACAGTGTTGTGCAATTTTTAGAGTCGGGTAAAGCTAAGTTAGGTGAAAAACCAAGCGCTTAATTTATTATGTGTGCTTAAAAACTATTCAGTACTATGTTATAAAACAGTTATCTGAATGTTTTTGAGTAAAGCAATTGGTCGCGAAAAATCAGTCACTTGGTGAACAGCAGCAAGTTGAAATTTGGCAAACTGATGCGCAAAAGGCGCTTTATGCGCAGTTGTGCAATGCATTTTATCAGCGAGAAGTTCAGCGGCTAGTCGCCGAACCTAATGCCGATAAGCTGCGTAGGCAGTTAAAAAGTTTGCCTTATTACATTGAACGAGCTGCATCGCTTGTAGTAAACGGGCATTCGCCTTTTACGCTTGATGCACAAAATGGCTCGTGGCTCGAAAAACAAAAAGCAACGCCGCCCGATGTAAATAAACAAGCCAATGAACTTTTTTTTCAAGCGCATGCCAAAGTGGGACTAATTGTTCCGGTGATAGTAAACCAGTATGACAAATTACACCTTAGGATAGACAGTATTGATCAGGTGTCAGAAAACAAGTTGCATTGCAACGAGCTAGGGTGGTTTGATTTTTTAGGTAACGGCCTAGAGCAGCAATATGCACAACTTTTAAAGCCAAGTAAGTTGAGTTTAGCTGCAGCGTGCTGTGGGCATCAGTGGCAGTTTTCAAAGCGTTGCACACCACGTGTATTATCATTACGTGAAATGCTACTGGCAGGGAATATTAATTGGCGCAATATAAAACGCCCATTAGCTTAGTTAAGTTAAAACTTTTAAATTATTAAATAAGGAGTGTTAAATGCGTGTTTTTCAAGTGTGCTTACTGTGCTTAGCACTGTTTGTTCAATACAGGTTATGGTTTGGTCAAAATGGTGTGCAAGATTACTCGCGCTTAAAAGGGGCGGTGGCAACCCACCAAGACACTAACGAAAAGTTGATAAAACGTAATAAAGTGCTCAAAGCCGACATAGAAGATTTAAAGCTTGGTCTTGAGGGCATTGAAGAACGTGCCCGAAACGAATTAGGAATGATTAAGCCGGACGAAACATTTATTCGTGTTTTACCGGGCAACCAATATGAGAAATAAACAAACTATCGTTGCGATTGTACCCGCAGCAGGTGTAGGCAGCAGAATGCAGCACAATGCACCTAAACAATATATACAGTTAGCGGGTAAAACAATTTTAGAACACACCCTAACTAAACTATCTCAATTACCACAACTACAAACTATTGTTGTTGCCCTTAGCGATACAGACCCATACTTTGATGAACTACCATTAACCGATGCGCGCATTGTACGTTCAAGTGGTGGCAAAGAACGTGCTGATTCAGTACTTAATAGTTTGTTATTTTTAGCACCCAATCCTCCTGATTGGGTATTAGTGCACGATGCAGCGCGCCCATTGGTTGACCTAGCAGACATAGAGCGCCTTATAAGTGAGTGCCTTAGTGTAAATGAAGGCGGAATTTTAGCCACTAAAGTAAAAGACACCATCAAACGCGGCGATACACACTCAAAGCAAACCGTCCCCCGAGACGACCTATGGCAAGCGCTTACCCCTCAATTTTTTAAGTACAGTGACCTTAAAAATGCGCTGCAAAATGCGCTGCAAAGTGGGGTGCCTATTACCGACGAAGCCAGTGCAATTGAGTGGGTAAACAAACCAGTAAAACTTATAGCGGGTCGTAGCGATAATATTAAAATAACCACGCCAGAAGATTTAGCTTTGGCAGGGTTTATATTAAACAAACAACAAAACGAGAGTGCAGTATGATTCGAATTGGCCATGGTTTTGACGTACATAAATTTGGCGGCGAAGGCCCGTTAACTATTTGTGGTGAAAAAATTGATTACCCACAAGGCTTTTTAGCACACTCAGATGGCGATGTAGCTATTCATGCATTATGTGATGCTATTTTAGGTGCGCTCGCTATGGGCGATATTGGCAAGCACTTTCCTGATACAGCGAGCGAATATGAAAATATAGACAGCCGCATTTTGCTTCGTCATGTTGTTAAGTTAGCTAAAGAGCAAGGCTATGTATTAGGAAACGCCGATGTCACCATTGTGGCACAAGCACCAAAAATGCTGCCGCACATACAGGCTATGCGTGTAAATCTAGCTAATGATTTAAACTGCGACCTTAGCCAAATAAATGTTAAGGCTACGACAACTGAAAAGTTGGGTTTTGAAGGACGTAAAGAAGGTATTTCTAGTCATGCCGTGGTTATTATGAGTAAAGAGCTTGCGAGTACAAAAAACGCATGAGCGACTTAAATTATTTATACGGCGCACCGCTTTCAAAAGCTGACTTTAAAACCACAGCAGAAGACTTTATGGTAGATGAAGATCTAGGTATAGAGTTTACAGGTAACGGTGAGCATGTATGCTTGCAGGTGGTTAAAAAAGGCGAAAACACACAATACGTGGCTAAAATTATCGCGCAAAAAGCCGGTGTATCCCCTCGCGATGTAAGCTACGCGGGCATGAAAGATCGTCATGGTGTATGTAGCCAATGGTTTAGTGTAAAAGTGCCCATTAAAAAGCATATAGATTTTACAGAGTTAAATAGCGAAAGCATTTTTATAGTGTCGCAACAGCGCCACGAGCGTAAATTACGCACCGGTTGCCACAAGGGCAATAAATTTACCATTACCCTTCGTAATGTTACCGAGCCGCTTGATATATTATGCCGCATAAATGCTGTGCGTGCTGGTGTGCCAAATTACTTTGGCGAGCAGCGTTTTGGCCACGATGGGCATAATTTAGTTATGGCCGAAAAAATGTTTGCTGGCGAACGTATTCGCGATAAGAAGTTACGCGGTATTATTATTTCAGCTGCGCGTTCACATATTTTTAATCAACTTGTAAGTTTACGTGTAAAAGAACACGGTTTAGCTAAAACTATGCACCGCGAAGTATTTATGCTCAGCGGCAGTAATGCATTTTTTGAAGATGCAATTAACGACGAAAACATAGCACGTTTGGCCTCTGGTGATATTGTAATGTCGGCACCTATGGCAGGCAAAAGTGATAAAGGGTTAACTGAGCAAGAAAAAATATGGCTTAAACCCTATCAGGCTTGGTGTGAAGGCCTGGGTGAATTAGGGCTTAAAAACGAGCGTAGAATGTTGCGTTTGATTCCTGATAACTTGGCTGTAGAAACACTTGATAACACCACACTTAAGCTGAGCTTTGGTTTACCTAAAGGATGTTTTGCAACCGCATTACTACGTGAGCTGGTGGACTATACAGATGCAAGTCCAAAAGAGCGAAAAGAAAAGGATAATGGCATAAATGAAGATACTGTTAAGTAACGATGATGGCGTTAATGCTAAAGGCATAGCGGTCTTATATAACGCGCTTACAAAAATTGCAGACGTCACTTTGGTGGCACCCGATCGCAATTGCAGTGGTGCAAGTAACTCGCTCACATTAATGAACCCATTGCGTGCAACAACTCTTGAAAATGGGTTTATGTCAGTTAATGGTACGCCAACCGATTGCGTTCATTTAGGTGTTAATCAGCTTGTTGACCAAAAACCAGATTTAGTTGTGGCAGGCGTTAATCATGGCGCCAATTTAGGTGATGATACGCTTTATTCAGGCACTGTTGCTGCAGCGACCGAAGGTCGTCATTTGGGGTTGCCTGCTATTGCAGTTTCACTTTGCTCACACAATGGCGAGCACTTTGAAACAGCGGCCGCGGTAACAGTTAATATAATTAAAGAACTTGCATCGCACCCATTACCAAAAGACCAAATTATTAATGTTAATGTGCCAGATGTTCCACTAAGTGAATTAAAAGGTGTGCAGGTTACGCGTTTAGGCGCTCGGCATAAAGCTGAAACTATGACCAAGCAAACAGACCCTTGGGGTCGAAGTATTTACTGGTATGGCTCGCTTGGCACAGAGAGTGATGCAGGTGAAGGAACTGACTTTTACGCCATTAATAATGGTTTTGCATCGGTTACACCACTCAGTGTTGATATGACCGCACACAATAGCATTAAGGCAGTTGGGGACTGGTTATCTAATTTGGAGATAAATCGTGCTCGCTAATTACACGCGAAGTGCGAAAGCGTTATCAGATTTACTTAAACGTGAAGGTGTTGAGGATCAAGGCGTACTTGATGCCATTGCAGGTATACCTCGTCATTTATTTATTGACGACGTATTGCAGCACAAAGCTTATGAAAATACAGCGCTACCTATTGGGCAAGGGCAAACTATTTCGCAGCCTTATATTGTAGCCCGTATGACGGAGCTTTTGAGGTTGGCCGGTGTGCGCGATAAAGTATTAGAAATTGGCACGGGCTCTGGCTATCAAACAGCGGTATTGGCTAAAACGTTTACTAACGTTTATTCTGTTGAGCGGATCAAAGCTTTGCAATGGCAGGCTAAACGGCGTCTGCAGCAGCTTGATTTATACAATGTAACAATGAAACATGGAGATGGCTGGCAAGGTTGGCAATCTCAAGCACCATTTGACGGTATTATTGTTACCGCTGCGGCTGCCACCTTACCTCAAGGTTTGTTAAGTCAACTCGCCGATGGCGGTGTATTATTAGCGCCGGTTGGCGAAGCTGATCAAAAATTAATAATGGTTATTCGAAAGGGCGAAAGCTTTACAGAGCATGTTATTGCACCAGTAAGATTTGTACCTTTGGTACCTGGTGATATTGAATAGGAATTCACTTTGAAGTTGTTTACTAAGTTGTACGATATGGCCCTAGTATGGGCAAAGCACCGCCATGCGGAGAGTTATTTAGCAGGAATGAGTTTTGCCGAGTCTGTTTTTTTTCCTATCCCACCCGATGTAATGTTAGCGCCAATGTCGCTGGCTCAACCTAGTAAGGCGTGGCGTTTTGCAAGCTTCGCGACGATTGCATCTGTGCTGGGCGGGGTAATTGGCTATTTACTTGGTTTTTGGCTATTTGAACCTGTTGTAGAGCCGCTAATTGCACAGATGCATTGGCAAGAAAAGTTTGATGTAGCATTAAATTGGTTTAAAGAGTATGGCGTTTGGGTTGTGTTCTTAGCTGGTTTTTCACCCATACCCTATAAAGTATTTACAATTGGTGCGGGCGTTTTACAGATGGCGTTTTTACCATTTTTAATTGCTTCTGCAATCGGGCGCGGTGCTCGGTTTTTTCTAGTTGCTGCGCTTATGAAATGGGGCGGAGCGCAAATGGAGAAAAAATTACGTCAGTATATTGAAGTGCTTGGCTGGGGATTAGTAATATTAATAGCCGTTGCGTACTTTTTGTTGCGTTAAGCTATATAAAATAATGTTACTTAAACATGGAGAAAAGCACGATGAATAGACAATTTATGCTTTATGTTGCTTTGTTCATTAGTGTTTTTCTCTTTGGTTGTTCATCTCGCCATGTTCCAGCGCCCGTTAGTAGCTTAAATAATAATGTTAATGACTCAAACCATTTAATTAACATTGTAGATGGCAAATATACAGTACAAAAAGGAGATACACTTTATTCAATCGCATTTAGCGCAGGAAAAGACTTTAGAGAACTTGCTAAAAACAACTCAATTTCAAGTCCTTATGTTATATATCCAGGCCAGTCAATCTCTCTCTCTCCCACTATCAAAAAAATTAAAAGCTCAAAAAAATATACGAATTCGAGTAAAAAGTCTAGAAAAAACATACAAAATAATAACAAAAAATTAAAGAAAGGACTTGAACGGCCAAAAAAACGAGAGTATGTTCAAAAACAAGCCAAATATAAAGTTAGTAATCAAAAGCAGTTGTCGAGCGGTAAATTAAAGTGGTTTTGGCCAGCAAAGGGCAAAATTACCAAACGCTTTTCTAATAAAGAAAACGGCTATAAAGGCTTACAAATTACTAATAAAATGGGGGCTACAGTTTTAGCCGCTGCACAAGGAACGGTGGTGTATGCGGGTAACGCGCTTCGAGGTTATGGTAATTTAATCATTTTGAAACATAATGATGATTACCTAAGTGCTTATGCACATAACTCGAAATTACTTGTAAAAGAAAAGCAAAAAGTTAAGGCAGGACAAAAAATAGCAGAAATTGGCAATTCAGAGTCTTCGGTTACCGCGCTTCGCTTTGAAATTCGTTACCGTGGGAAAGCTGTCAATCCTGCTAAATACCTTCCTTAGATTTTAGGTATTGATAATTGCTCTGGAGAAGGCTTATGGCTAGCGCAGCAAAGATTGAAAAAAATATCAGCAATGACGACAAGTTTGATGAAAACACCGTTGAAGAAGCAACACCGCTACTTGAAAAAGTAGATGACGAAGACATATTTGCCAAAGAAGAAGTGACTAAAAACCTAGATGCCACCCAACTTTACTTAGGTGAAATAGGCTTCTCTCCATTATTAAGCGCTGAAGAAGAAGTATTTTTCGCGCGTAAATCCCTCAAAGGCTGTGAAGCCTCTCGTAAACGTATGATTGAGAGCAACTTACGTTTAGTTGTTAAAATTGCACGTAGATACAATAACCGTGGACTTGCACTACTCGATTTAATTGAAGAAGGTAATTTAGGGTTAATTCGTGCTGTTGAAAAGTTTGATCCTGAACGCGGGTTTAGATTCTCGACCTATGCAACATGGTGGATACGTCAAACAATTGAACGCGCCATTATGAACCAAACACGCACTATTCGTTTGCCCATCCACGTAGTGAAAGAGCTAAACGTTTACTTACGAACAGCGCGAGAGCTAACCCAAAAACTCGACCATGAGCCAACTGCTGAAGAAATAGCTGAATGCCTAGATAAGCCAGTTGAAGACGTAACCAAAATGTTACGTTTGAATGAAAAAATAGCGTCGGTTGATATGCCAATTGGTGGCGAAAACGACAGCGTGCTGCTTGATATTTTACCTGACGAAAAAGGCAACGGCCCTGAAGGTGAAGTGCAAGACACAGAAATTAATAAACACATTGTTGATTGGTTAGGAGAGTTAAACCTTAAGCAACGTGAAGTACTGGCGCGTCGGTTTGGATTACTCGGCTATGAGCCATCTACACTTGAAGATGTAGGTAGGGAAATAGGACTAACACGAGAGCGAGTAAGACAAATACAAGTTGAAGCTCTACGTCGTTTAAAAGATATTTTGCAACAAGAAGGGTTAAGCACAGATAGTTTATTTAATCAATTTTCTTAATAATAAATGTAAGACCTTAAAAGACTTGAATAAAAAATGCCGAAGAAATTATTCTTCGGCATTTTTTGTTAAAGCAACGCTTTTAATTTATAGAGCAATTCGTGTGCTTGACGAGGCGATAAGTTATCTGGGTCAATTGCACTTAATTGTTCTTCCACTTGTGAAGGCTCAATAACAGCGCCATTATTAAATGAAAATGCGTGTTGCTCAGCATTAGGTGCAGTAACACTTTGGTGATTTTCAAGTAACTTAAGCTTTTGTTTAGCTTGTGTAATTACCGCTTTAGGCACACCAGCCAGCGCGGCCACTTGTAAACCAAAGCTTTTGCTTGCCGCACCGTCTAGCACAGTATGCATAAATGCAATGGTATCGTTATGCTCTATTGCATCAAGGTGAACGTTTACAAGGCCCTGCGTTTGCTCTGCAAGCTCAGTTAATTCAAAGTAGTGAGTTGCAAACAGGGTTTTAGCGGATATTTTTGATGCTAAATGATTCGCTGTGGCATATGCAAGCGAAAGCCCGTCGTAGGTACTTGTACCACGCCCAATTTCATCCATTAATACCAGCGACTGCGCTGTCGCATTATTTAAAATTGTGGCGGTTTCGGTCATTTCAACCATAAAGGTTGAGCGGCCAGAGGCTAAATCATCACTTGCACCAATACGCGTAAATATACGATCGATATTACCTATTTTTGCGCTATCGGCAGGGACATAACAGCCGATGTGCGCCATTAATACAATAAGTGCTGTTTGGCGCATATAGGTTGATTTACCACCCATATTTGGGCCTGTAATAATTAACATTTTGCGCTGACTATTAAGCTCTACAGGGTTTGCAATGAATGGGTCTTTCATTACCTGTTCAACAACAGGGTGACGGCCTTGTTGAATGCTAATGTTGTCGTTGTCGCAAAGCTCTGGTTTAGCATAATTAAGTGCAAAGGCACGCTCTGCTAAGTTATTTAATACATCTAAGTCAGCAAGCGCTGCAGCCATTATTTGCAGCTGCTCAATGTGTGGGGCGATAAATTCAAACAACTCTTCGTATAGTTGTTTTTCAAGCGCGAGTGCTTTTGATTGGCTACCAAGTACTTTGTCTTCATGCTCTTTAAGCTCTGGAATAATATAGCGTTCATTATTTTTAAGCGTTTGACGGCGAATATAATCAGCAGGGACTAAGTGTGAATTAGCGCGGCTCACTTCTATAAAAAAGCCGTGTACTCGGTTATAGCCAATTTTTAATGTACTAATGCCTGTACGTTCACGCTCGCGTTGTTCAAGCTGCTCAAGTACATCAGTTGCCCCTTTACTTAGGTTACGCCATTCATCAAGTTCACTGTTATAACCAGGTGCAATTACGCCCCCATCACGAATAAGTACTGGCGGATTATCAATAACAGCTCGCTCTAGCAATGCTTGTAGCTCAGGTAATTCAGGTGAGTGATTGATAATACTTGTAATGCGTGGGTCGCTCGCATCACTTAATAAATTATGCAGGGGTGCAAGTGCTTGTAGAGCACTGCGCAAGCGTGTTAAATCCCTTGGGCGTGCAGTGCATAATGCTAAACGAGCTATCACACGTTCTATATCACCAATCTCTTTTAGCGACTCGTGCAATTCGCCGCACAGTTGTACGTCTAAAATTGCGCTAATAGCATTTAGACGAGAATTCAACTCGTCTTTATTTCGAACAGGTGTATGAATGCGGCGTTTTAATAAGCGTGAGCCCATTGCTGTGGCTGTTTTATCAAGAACTTGTGCAAGCGTGTTTTCAAATCCGCCTGACAGATTAACCGTTAGCTCTAAATTTTTACGGGTTGCGGCATCTAATATAACAGCGTGTTCGTTGTGCTCAAGCGTAATGGCGCGAATATGAGGCAAAGCAATGCGCTGTGTATCTTTCACGTATTGCATTAAACAGCCTGCAGCTACGAGCGCTGAGTGAGCTTTTTCTACACCAAATCCAACTAAATCCTTTGTTCCAAATTGATCGCATAATAAGTGCTGAGCCGTATCTAAGTCGAACTCCCATTCAGGGCGACGACGAGCACCTTTAATATGTTCGATTAGATGGGTGTTTTCAAAATTTTCGCTATAAAGCAGTTCTGCTGGCGATAAACGTTGTAGCGTTGAGCTTAACGCTTCGTCAGTATTGACTTCTACAACGTTAAAACGCCCAGAATTTATATCAAGATACGCAACACCGTATTGGCCTTTTTTATTTTGCCAAAGACTGGTCAGTAAGTTGTCTTGTCGTTCCTGAAGAAGCGCCTCATCTGAAATAGTGCCCGGTGTTACAATGCGCACTACTTTTCGTTCAACAGGGCCTTTACTGGTTGCGGGGTCGCCAACTTGTTCACAAATAGCAACTGATTCGCCCATTTGTACCAAACGCGCTAGGTAGTTTTCTACGGCATGATAAGGCACACCTGCCATAGGAATTGGGTCGCCACCGGCTTTGCCGCGTTGAGTTTGCGAAATATCGAGCAATTGAGCTGCACGTTTTGCGTCGTCAAAGAAAAGCTCATAAAAATCACCCATACGATAAAACAATAAAATATCGCGATGCTCTGATTTTATTTTTAGATACTGCTGCATCATAGGGGTTTGTTGTTTTATAGTGTGTGGTGCAAAAAGATCAAACGACATGTATTTACCCAAAGGCTGAATATGGAATTACATCAAGAGATTAAAACACTTGCTGCGAAATTAGGTGTTATTTTAACGGATAAATGCTTATGGATCACTACTGCTGAATCATGCACGGGTGGCGGGGTGAGTTATGCACTAACAGACACACCTGGCAGCTCGCGCTATTTAGGGCGTGCATTTGTTACTTATAGCAATGAGGCAAAGCACGAACTACTCAATGTAGCGACGAGTACGTTAGAGCAGTATGGTGCTGTGAGCGAGCAAACCGTAAAAGAAATGGCGTTGGGGGCAAAAAATCTTGCCAATGTTGACGTTGCTATTGCTATATCGGGGATAGCAGGGCCGGGTGGAGCAACACAAGATAAGCCAGTGGGTTTTGTATGGTTTTGCCTACAATTTGCAGATAAACAATTTACATTTAAGCAAATATTTAGTGGTGATAGAGCCCAAGTTAGAATGCAGGCTATTGAATTTGCATTAAAAAATACAATTGAAAAGATAAATTTATAAATTTCGCTTGATACTGTGGTTTCATACAGTATACTTGTTCGCATTAGCCGGATTTGGAGAACAAAATGAACGATAACAAACAAAAAGCGTTAGACGCTGCACTATCACAAATTGAGCGTCAATTTGGTAAAGGTTCAATCATGAAGCTGGGCGACAATAAAGCCCTGAACATTGATGCAGTATCTACAGGTTCATTAGGGATCGACATTGCTTTAGGCATAGGCGGTTTACCAATGGGTCGTATTGTTGAAGTATATGGTCCTGAATCTTCAGGTAAAACAACACTGACTTTGCAAGTTATCGCACAAGCTCAAAAAGAAGGTAAAACATGTGCCTTCGTTGATGCTGAGCATGCTCTAGATCCTGTATACGCTCAAAAACTAGGTGTTAACATTGATGAGCTGTTAGTTTCTCAACCAGATACGGGTGAGCAAGCGTTAGAAATTTGTGACATGTTAGTGCGTTCAAGTGCTGTAGATGTTGTGATTGTCGATTCAGTTGCAGCCCTCACACCTAAAGCTGAAATTGAAGGCGACATGGGCGACTCGCACATGGGCTTACAAGCACGTTTAATGTCGCAAGCATTACGTAAGCTTACGGGTAATATTAAACGTTCAAATACATTATGCATTTTCATTAACCAAATTCGTATGAAAATTGGTGTAATGTTCGGTAACCCAGAAACAACAACCGGTGGTAACGCGCTTAAGTTTTACGCATCAGTTCGTATTGATATTCGTCGTATTGGTTCGGTGAAAGAAGGTGATGAAGTTGTTGGTAACGAAACGCGCGTTAAAATTGTTAAAAACAAAGTAGCGCCTCCGTTTAAACAAGCCGAATTTATCATCATGTATGGTGAAGGTATTTCTAAGCAAGGCGAGTTAATTGATTTAGGTGTTAAGCACAAAATTGTTGAAAAAGCAGGTGCTTGGTACAGCTACAATGGTAACAAGGTAGGCCAAGGTAAAAACAATTCAATTAAATTCTTAAAAGAAAACGTAGAAATTGCAAACGAAATTGAAGGCAAACTACGCGATATGTTATTGCTTAAAGCGACAATTGAACCAGAAGATGGCGAAGATGTACTAGGTGATGAAGGCGACCTTTAAGCTTTACAATGTTCTCTAAGCTTGATTTGACCCGAGCTTTATAAAAACGCTAACCAGTAATGGTTAGCGTTTTTTTATGTTTAAACATCTATTAAGTCAATAATAACGATTCGCTTAACTAGCTGAGCTATTTTTGCGAAAGGAAGTCTAAATAGCATTAGGTTGATTTCCTAAATTATTATTGCGGGTGCTATTACAAATTAAAAAAACGACACAGAGTATGTGTCGTTTAAATTAAGTTATATAAAGACGTTTAATTTGCTTTATAACTGCCAATTAATTGATAGGGCGTAGTTGCGTGGCGCGCCATAGTAACCTTGCGCCCAATATAGGCTATGTAAGTATTTTTCGTCAGTGGTGTTATTAATGTTGAAAGTAACCCCTACGTTTTGAGTGATTTTGTAGTTAGCCATTAAATCAAGAATACCGTAAGCACCTTGGTTTGTTGTTACAAGCGCTGCCCCCGTTGGATCTGATACTTGCACTCGGCTAACGGAATCTTGCCAGCGGTAGTTTGCACCAAATGTTAAACCCTCAACAAGCGGTACTTGGTAAGTAGCGGCCATTTTTAATTGGTTCTCGGGGGTGTAGTCTTTTACTAAATCATCACCTTCAATGCTTAGGTTACTAAAGCTTATGCTTGCACTTAAGTCTTCGGTAAGTTTCCCACTTAGTTCTATTTCAAAGCCGTCGCTGTTAATACCTTCGGCACCGTAGTAGCGTGTATCACTTGGTAGTGAATCAGGAAGTGCGACTGCAAGCCCTTCTTGCTTAGCATCAAAATACGCTAAAGTTAAAAACACTTGATCGTCTAAAAGCTGTGCTTTTAAACCTATTTCACTACTTTTACCTGTAATTGGCGCAAGTTGTTCTGCGTTTATATCAAGTTCGTTTTGTGGCACGAACGTTTCGGTGTAGCTTGCATAAGCCGAAAGTGACTCAGTAAAGTCGTAAACCGCACCTATATAAGGAATAACTTCACTGTCATCTCGTGTTTGTACTACCCCATATGCAGTGCCTTTTGTTTCCCAGTCGGTGTAACGAACACCTGCAAGCACACTTAGTGGGTCACTAAGTTTTATGCGAGTAGATATATAAGCAGATTGCTGCTTGTTTTCAATATCACTGCCGTTTAAACCATCTGCAAGTGTTGCTTCTGGCGCTACGCCATTCCATGTATCAAGCGATGGCATGGCAGGAAACCCATTACCCGTTGTGTAATCGTATAGTGACTGCTCGTTATAATCCATGTTTGCTTGGCTTACACCAAATGATAGGTCGTGCTCTTGACCAAATAAATCAAACTTACCACTAGCGTATAAATCAAACAGGTCGTGTTTATCCTCGTAATCATAACGGCTTGCGTAACCAGTAAGACCTAGGCCTGTTTCTCTATCGGGTGTGCCATAAACATAAAAAAGCTCTGAATCTTGCTCGTTTTCAATATGTGCATAACGGGCGGTTGCTACCCAAGTTGCTGATAAGTTTTGCTCAAGCGTTACATAAACCTGTTCAGCACTGTTGTCCCAGTATGACCAATCTGATGCAGTACTAGTAGATGCATCGTAATCAGTGGCTGAGCCATCAGTGTAGTAAAGGGGTAATGCTCCCCAAAGAGGACTATCGGCATCTTTTTGTTGATTAACGTAATTGAGACTTAGCGTTGTATCATCTGTTAATTTACCTTCATAGGCTAAGTAACCTATTGTTTTGTCAGTTTCGTAACGGTCCAAGTAAGACTCTGCTTTATGCTTAGTAAATACCGCGCGTACAGCGTGTTCATCGTTTATTGGAGTCGAAACATCAACCTCTAGTCGTTTGTTATTCCATGAGCCATAAGATACAGATGCATGCGCTTGTGTTATGTAGGTCGGTTTTTTAAGTACCATGTTCACTGTTGCAGAAGGGTTTCCTGCACCGGTCATTAAACCGTTAGCCCCACGAACAATTTCAACACGGTCGTAAATAGAGGTATCTAATGAGCCTTGAATTGATCCCGAACTTTGTGGAATACCCAAGCCATCTACTTGAAAGTTTGTGATTTCAAATCCACGGGCTTTAAAGTAAGTCCGATCTGTTTCTATTTGCTCCACCGTTACACCGGGTGTGCTTTCAAGAACGGAGTTAATATCATCTAACGAAAAATCGTCCATTAATGCGCGCGAAACAACCGAAATACTTTGTGGGGTTTCTTTTATTGATAGGCCTAACTTAGTTGCAGACTGCGCATCTTCGGTAATGTAGTTTTTATGATGCTGGCCATATACGGCTATTTTCTCTAATGACTCGTTGTTAGTTTTTAACTCCTGCGCAAACGTATTTCCAGATAAAATTAAAGAAGTAACAATGCTTAGTTTAGACAAACGCAAAATAGTAGGGGACGACATATCGGTTCCAGTTCGTTAAAAAATTGGAACTTATGCTAATCTAAATGATATTGATTTGCAATTGCATTGTTGTGGTTTGTTTATCTTTTAACTAATTTGGGCCAGCTTAATTAATACCCTTAGGTTTATTTTAAAATTATGTAGGGTTTAATTAAGAGGTTTATTAACCAAATTTAAAGTTATACGCATAAAAAAAAAGCGGCCTAAGCCGCTTAATTTATGGAGTAGACTTTAAACTAAAAAGCGTATTTAACAGAGAATTGTAAGCGGTCTAAATCACCATCAATACCGCTCTGAGTTTCTCTCTCAGCATGTTTTAACTCTGCACCAAATGTTAGGCGTTTAACCGGAGAGTATAAAATATTTGCGCTATAGCTTTGCGTTGATTCAGTTGGGTCACCTGAAATGCTCAACAAATCAGTGTTGTTGTCAGCTGAAAAGAATGAGTAAAGGAATGTTGAACGCCATTGGCTGCTCCATTTATGCTGATAAGCAACAAAGCCAGACGTTGAGTCGATTGCATCTAACTCATCACCATTGAGTACGGCACCATGAGCAACATTTAAACCTACATATCGGCCTAAACCTTTACCTTGTGTGAGCATAAATTTGATGTTGTCGTCGCCTACTTTAAACATACCCGATGCACTTACGCCAAATGACGTTTCATCAGCATCAATACCGCCCACTTTATACGTTAATTGGCGAGCAAGTGCGGTTACAACAAGGTTACCCCAGTCTGCTTTGTGTGTGTATCGTGCGGTAAAATCAGGAAGCGAAGCATCATCAGTTGCAACGCGTGCTCCGCCTGTTGTTGTGATTGTGCTTTCAGGGTTTTCTAATGAGAAAGACCACGCACCTGTTGTGTATTTAATTTGAGCTTGGCGAACAAACACTGTGCCTTCAGCTGGGCCTACAAAGTCTAACGTTTCAGGAAGAGCGCCTACGTTTTGAAAGTTTGACCATGTTTGACCAAATAACCAGCCATCATATGAGATAAATGCATGGCGAATGCGCGGAGAGTATGAATTAGACACACGCTCGTTGCCGCCAGGAGCTGACAATAAAAAGTCTAGCTCTATTTTAGTTTTAACCGTTTTACCGTTATCTAATAAGGTAGCAGTTCCAAAATTAAAACGTGACTCACGAGCGTGCATATCAAATACGGCGTCTGAACTATTATCGTTACCAACGGTTAGTGTACTTGGCACATAAAAATCACGGCCAACACTGGTGCCCGCAGGAGCGCCTGCTGAGTAGTCACTCCACATTGCGTCGAGTTTAATGTATCCACCGTAGGTAAATTCTGTATCACCTATTTTTGCAGCATAAGCTGTGCTAGAAAGTGCACATAGTACAGCACTAGCTGCCAGTGTTTTAATTGGAGTAAATTTCATTGTTGCGTCCTTTTATAGGCTACTTGTTGTATGTTGTTTGCTTATGATATGTATTAATGTGTGTTACTTATATAGTACTAACAGATTGAATTTAATTATCTTTAATCTAATTTGTTAGTAAATACGAATTATTAATAAACAATCAAAGTTTTTAAATATTCAAGCTACTGTTGTATATGTACACAATTTACTCAATCAACTATTAGTCTATTAGACTAAGGTTTAATAATTATTGAGTGTTCATATACTTTTATTTAATAGTATGTTTTTTATGTAAATAGGGTGTAGCCATGAGGATTATAGATAAGATAATCGTTGTTTGAACTCAGATACAACTAATGTCTAATATTTAATAGTGCACTGCTGAGTAATCCTTGATGAAAAGCCTAAGGCAAGTAATATAAATTGGAGACTAATATGTCACAAAGTATCTATCCAGTTCCTGCGCATATTAAAAACGCAGCGCTCGTCGATAATGAAAAATATAATACGATGTATAAACAGTCTGTAGAAGACCCTGAAGGGTTTTGGGCTGAGCACGGTAAGCGTCTTGACTGGTTTACTCCTTATTCAAAAGTAAAAAACACTTCATTTGATAAAGGCCATATTAATATCAAATGGTATGAAGATGGCTACCTTAATGCATCTTACAACTGTATCGACCGCCACTTAAAAACAAAAGCAGATAAAGTAGCGCTTATTTGGGAAGGCGATGATCCTTCGCAAAGTGAAAATATTACCTACCAACAATTACACGACGAAGTCGCTAAATTTGCCAATGGCTTAAAAAAATTGGGTGTAAAAAAAGGTGACCGTGTTGCCATTTATATGCCAATGAGCCCACAAGCTATTTATGCAATGCAAGCTTGTGCCCGTATAGGTGCGATTCATTCTGTTATATTCGGTGGCTTTTCACCATCGGCTATTGCAGATCGCATTAATGATTCAGGCGCTAAGGTGGTGATCACATCAGATGAAGGTCGACGCGCCGGTAACTGTGTACCGCTTAAAGCCAATGTAGATGAAGCGGTGTTACAAGATTCGGTAACTACCGTTGAGCACGTAGTTGTTCATAAACTGACCTCTGGCGATGTTGATTGGCATAGCCATGATATTTGGTGGCATGACTTAGTTGCTGATGAAGCGCCAGAGTGCGAACCTGAACACATGAATGCTGAAGACCCGCTGTTTATTCTGTATACCTCGGGTTCTACGGGTCAGCCTAAAGGGGTTGTACACACAACTGGCGGTTACTTAGTTTATGCGTCAATGACTCACGAGTACGTATTTGATTTACAAGATGATGATGTGTATTGGTGTAGTGCCGATGTAGGTTGGATCACTGGGCACAGTTATATTGCATACGGACCGCTGGTGAATGGCTGTACACAAGTTGTATTTGAAGGCGTACCTACATACCCAAGCGCAGGAAGAATGGGTGAGGTAGTTGATAAGCATGGTGTCACTATTTTATATACTGCGCCTACAGCGATTCGAGCATTAATGGCCAAAGGTGATGAGCCTACCGCAACTTCAAATCGCGATAGTTTACGTATTTTGGGTTCCGTAGGTGAGCCAATTAACCCAGAAGCATGGAATTGGTACTACGAGAGTATAGGTAAGTCTAATTGCCCAATTGTGGATACCTGGTGGCAAACAGAAACAGGTGGCATTATGATCACGCCACTACCTGGTGCTACAGACACGAAGCCGGGTTCTGCAACCCATCCTTTTTTTGGTATTGCTCCGGCACTTTATGATGCAGAGGGAAATACACTAGAGGGTGCGGTTGACGGTAATTTAGTTATTTTAGATAGCTGGCCATCACAAGCGCGTACTGTTTATGGCGATCATGAGCGTTTTGAACAAACTTACTTTAGTGCATACCCTGGCGTTTACTTTACCGGTGATGGTTGTCGTCGTGATGAAGATAGCTACTACTGGATAACAGGGCGTGTTGATGATGTACTCAATGTATCGGGGCATCGTTTAGGCACTGCTGAAATAGAAAGCGCATTAGTTGCTCATGAAGCTGTGGCAGAGGCTGCTGTAGTAGGTTACCCGCATAATATTAAAGGCCAAGGCATTTATGTTTATATTACGCCTAACGAAGGGGTGACGGTGAGTGATGAGCTTACAACAGCGGTTCGTAATTGGGTTCGTAAAGAGCTCAGCCCAATAGCTTCTCCAGATATGATTCAATGGTCTCCGGGTTTACCTAAAACACGCTCAGGTAAAATAATGCGTCGAATTTTGCGCAAAATTGCTGCCAATGAGCACGAGCAATTGGGTGATACGTCAACCCTTGCAGATCCGTCGGTAGTGGATGAACTTATCGATAATCGATTAAATCGATAAATACGCGTTAAAAGCTTGATTACAAGTTAATTCTAAACGTAGTATATCGGCTGTTACTTAGTAATAAGTATCAGCCGAATTTTTAGGAGTGAACCATGAGTCAGTTTTTAATAGCGGACGATCATCCGTTATTTCGTGAAGCACTAAAGGGCGCACTGAGCGCAAAATTTGAAGGGCTAGAAGTGTTCGAGTCGTCAGATTTTGATAGCACATTGCAAGTGCTAAGCGAGCAAGAAGATCTTGATATATTACTGCTAGACCTTCACATGCCAGGTAATGGTGATTTGTATGGTCTTATTCGTATCCGAGAAGAGTACCCAAGTTTACCGATTGCTGTGGTTTCAGGCAGTGAAGACGTTAATATTGTTTCTAAAGTCATGGGTTACGGTGCTATGGGGTTCATTCCCAAATCATCGTCATCGGACGATATTGCCAATGCAATTAACCAAATACTTGAAGGTGATACATGGCTGCCAAAAGAGCTTAAAAACAAAGTAGCCGAAATCGAAGGTGAAGACAGAGAAATTGCAGCGCAAGTCGCTTCTCTTACACCTCAGCAATACCGCGTTTTACAATATTTGCATGAAGGATTACTCAATAAGCAAATTGCTTATGAGTTGCATATTTCAGAAGCAACAGTAAAAGCACACATTACCGCAATTTTTAGAAAGCTCGGTGTCTATAACCGCACTCAAGCCGTATTGATCGCTGCTAAACTTCAACTAGAGCCTATTGAGCCAGCTCAATAATGGTTTAAGTGCTTTGAAGCGATTTATTACCGTTATATTTTACCCGCTATTTTGAATTGGCATTTTAGCGCAAGGGCATATTGACGGCTATGCTTTGAAACGCATTTAATTTTGGGCAGGCGTAGGTTAAGTCCTTTAGGCAGCGTCTGCTTGGCATTTATGCTTTTTTATCTTTCACTTATGAAAAACACGCCTAATACCTATCCCTTTTGTTTTGTCTAACATTAAACGGCGTAATTAATTACAAAAGGTCAAAATATTCCTGCTTTTGTGTTATCTAACTTTACTCACAACCCATTCACCTTTTATACATGATCTAAATTACAAATAATGCTAGGTTACGGCAATTTTATAACTTTAAGAGCAGGGTATGACAGACTCCACACACACACCTAGCAACAACCCAAATAAGGGGTTGTTTAATCGGTTTTTAGCCACCGTCGAATTTTTAGGCAATATGCTGCCTCATCCAATTACACTATTTGCAATATTTGCAGTGGCAATTGTTGTGTTTAGCGGTATTGCAGATTGGTTTGGATTAAGTGCGATAGACCCTCGCCCGGTAGGTGCGCCAGGGCGCGACGCTGATGGCGTTATTGAAGTCGTAAGCTTATTAAGCGCTGAAGGTTTACAGCGCATTATGGCTGGGCTTGTCACTAACTTTACGGGGTTTGCACCCTTAGGTACCGTGTTGGTTGCACTACTTGGTGTAAGCGTTGCTGAGCACTCGGGTTTGCTCTCTGCAGCCATGCGAGGCATGGTAATGGGCGCTTCTAAACGTTTAGTTACGTTTATGGTGGTGTTTGCCGCTATTATGTCTAATACCGCCTCAGAGCTAGGTTATGTGGTTTTAATTCCACTCGCAGCGATGATTTTTCACAGTTTAGGACGTCATCCTTTAGCTGGCCTTGCCGCTGCATTTGCAGGCGTGTCGGGTGGCTATAGTGCTAACTTATTATTAGGAACTATTGACCCACTTCTTGCTGGTATTACAACTCCAGCGGCTCAAATGATCGATCCAACCTATGTTGTTGGCGCAGAGGCAAACTGGTATTTTATGATGATATCGGTGCTATTAATTTCAGTACTAGGTACTTTGGTGACTGAAAAAATAGTTGAGCCACGTTTAGGTAAATATAACCCAGACGAAGCCGGTATTGATCTGTCGCAAAACAGCATCGATACCCTTACCCAAAAAGAAAAGTCAGGTTTAAAGTGGGCTGGCATTTCTTTACTCGCAGTTTCTTTATTACTTGCATGGACCATCGTTCCTGACGATGGCATTTTACGAAACCCTGCAACCGGTGAAGTTGCGGGCTCTCCTTTTTTAAAAGGGATTGTGGTTATTATTTTTGTGACATTTAGTATTCCTGGTTTTGTATATGGTCGTGTTGTTGGCACTATGAAAAACGATAAGGATGTTATTAACGCCATGAGTAAAAGTATGAGCTCGATGGGGTTATATATTGTTTTGGTATTTTTTGCGGCTCAGTTTGTAGCATTCTTTAAGTGGACTAATTTAGGCACTATTTTAGCTATAAATGGTGCGGCGCTTTTACAAGCTTTAAACCTGACAGGCCCTGAAGTATTTGTATTGTTTATTTTAATGTGTGCACTAGTAAACCTAAGCTTAGGCTCGTCGTCAGCGCAATGGGCGATTACAGCGCCTATTTTTGTTCCTATGCTTATGCTAATCGGTTACGCGCCAGAAACTATTCAAGCGGCTTACCGTATTGGTGACTCGGTAACAAACTTAATAACCCCGATGATGAGTTACTTTGGTTTAATCCTTGCTGTGGCTGTTAAGTATAAAAAAGACATGGGTATAGGTACGCTGGTTGCCACCATGCTGCCATACAGCATTATATTTTTTATTGGCTGGGTCATTTTGTTTTATGTGTGGGTATTTTTACTGGGTATGCCTGTAGGGCCTGAGTCTCCTACGTATTACACACCGTAATTACTTATTTTACGCGAACAATAAAAAAGCCAGCTTAGCTGGCTTTTTTTAGCAAATGAGCGTGATATAACCACAAAGGTTAACGCGTCCTAGCTAAACACCACGGTTTTATTACCATTTATAAATAGCTTGTGCTCTGAAGCGAGTTGCAACGCTTTACAAAAAACTGTTTTTTCAACGTCTTTACCCATTTTTGCCATCATTTCAGCCGTGTTAGCATGCGTAACACTTGTCACGTCTTGCAAAATAATTGGGCCTTCATCTAATTCATTATTTACAAAGTGAGCCGTGGCACCAATAATTTTTACGCCGCGCTCAAATGCCTGGTGGTACGGCTTTGCACCAATAAATGCAGGTAAAAAAGAGTGGTGTATATTAATGATTTTACCGTCAAACCGGCCTACAAATTCAGGGCTTAAAATACGCATATATTTGGCTAAACCAATTATATCTGGGTTATAACTAGCAATTAAATCGCCTACTTGTTGGTCATGTTCACTTCGGCTTAGCCCAACATGCGATACCACATGAAATGGCACACCAAATCCTTTCGCAAGTGGTTCTAAATCAGGGTAGTTAGCAATAACAGCGAGCACTTCAATATTAAGTGTTTGCTCAAACTGTTTTAATAGCATACCACCTAAGCAGTGTGCTTCTTTGGTGGCAAGCAGCACCACTTTAGTTTTTGCATCGTCGTGCAATGCAAGTTTGGCGCCTTCAGGTAATAAAGCGCGTAGCTGCTCTAAAAAGTCACTTTGTGGTTGCCCCGTCAGCTCAGTGCGCATAAAGAAACGTTTGGCGTCTTTGTCTACAAATTCGTTATTCCGAGTAATGTTCAAGTTATTTTGATGACAAAGCCCGGTGATTTTAGCAATTAAGCCCACATCGTCGGCACATTGGGTGGTTAGTATGTAACTCATTTTCCTCATTCTTACCCTGTGATTAATGTTTCATTATTTGTGTTTTAAAACATAAAGCAAGGGCTTTGTGGGCTAATCAAATATTAATCATGTTATTGCACGCTTTTAGTTTAATTTAGACGTTACATAGCGGTGGGTCATATTTAGGTAAATAAAAAATGCCACCCAATTATACAGGTGGCATTTATCTGAAAATGCTATTTTTTTGGCTCAGACGCCAAGTCGTCTTCTTGACGTAAAAAGCCAGCGGCTTCTTCATCGTCTTTAGTTAGAGTAAGCTGCATAGGCATAGCCCGTGTTTGCTGGTTTAACTGGTGCAGTTGAGATGCATTGCCTAAATCGCGTTCGCTAGTGATAGAGGCAATTGATTCTCGATCTTTCAAAAATGCAATTACATCTTTTTTGATTGCTTGTAATTGACCTTCATCTTTATGCATTTCCATAATATGTCGAGGATGCTCAAGGTTTTTCATACCTGTTGCTGCAAAGGTTGTAGAAACAATGCGCGAAACAATCACCCAAGGCGTTATGCTGCTACGTACCAAGGTATTTTCCGAGCGTGTGCTATCATGAATACCGGTGCCCGTTGATATTTTTGACTCAGTAAATGTGCCCTCGCACTTGAAGTACACGAGTAAAGATTCAAATTGCATTTCAGCAAAAAATAAATGGGCACTATTGCTCAGCAGCTGAGCAAATGCTTTAACTAATATGCCGATAAGCAATAAATGAACACTTGCCATTAACAGCTCGCTAAACTCAATAATATTTTGATTATTAAACGCTTGCTCAATGTTATTTATATTTGCTGCATCAATATAGTGGTAAATATTAATAAAAGAGTAAGCAAGCAACACAGTAAAGGTAAGAGCTACAATGTAGAGTAAGTTACCACTAATTAACGCAACTAAACGAGAAAGGTTAAAGTGCTTACCTAAATCCATTGTGTGTAGTTTAGGCTGAATCTCTTGAATCATTTCGCCTTTAAACCCGCCTTTTCCTTCAATTTGCTCTTGTAGTTTAGGATCTAGCTCACGATAAACCCTATTAGGTACTTCTTTATAACGGCGATTAGCCATTACTAAGTTATCAAGATTTATAAAAATTTCATCTGGATGAACAGACTCTTGCCAGTTTTCACGTAGTTCTGATACTTCAGCGCTTGGTGTCACTTCGTTTAAACGCGCTTTAATCATCACAAAAACAAGTGCACAACTAAGTGCAGCTAAAATAATAATGGCAGTTAAATAGAGGCCCGCGTTAAGGTTGGGTAATTGCTCAAGCCAATTGTCTATTTGTTGTTTGCTTATGCGCTGTTCCTGCATTATCCACGACATAGACAGGCCTATAGCAATGGGCAATATAAAGGATAAAGAAATGATTTTAGCAAGAGCACCAGTACCTAAGGCTTCAATATTCTTTTCTGCATTACGTGAAATAGGTTTGCCAGAAGAGCGCCAAGAAAACAGCACATAAAACATTAATATGGCACTATATATTGGAAAAGCTAGTTCGCCAGCTTCACCGGTAAAACCAGACAGTGACACAAAGGCGACCAATGCGTAAGCGATAAGAGCAACCAGTGTGCTTATCCATGAGCCAAATAAACGTTGGGCAACATTACGTATTGGGTAGGGTAAAAATAATAGTTTTGGTACTAAACTATGTAGCAAACGCGATAAAAAGCCATTCGGTTCTTTAAAAGTACTGTTTTTGCGACCAACAAGCATTTCTTCTAATGTTTGCGCAGTGTAGGCTACTTCGTTTTTTTCTTCTTGTGCAGTTGAGGTTTGTGACTTACTAAAATTAAACGCCAACGATGTCGGGTGGTTTCTACCTACGAAGTACTTAAGCGTTGCATAAATACCACCCGATAAAGTCCGAATTCCTAGGGCGAGTATTAACATGCCAAATATCATTAAGATCCAACCTGCTGTTGCATCTTCTTTTACAGAGCTAGACGCGATAACAAGCAAGCTGATGCCAACAACAGATTCAATAAGCCCTCTTATTGCTTTTACTTTACCTTCCAGTTTGAAAGGGTTTTTTAGTCCAAGATCTATTGATCCGTAATCAAAAGCCATCAAATGCTCCTTATAAATAGTAAACCTTAAAAAGGGAATATCAGCATAGCTAAAATAATGCATGCATTAAGACATTATTGCTTAATTTTTGATTGTATATCAATAATAGTGTTCAGTTTAAGGTTATTTGAATATGTTAGTTTAAATGTTTTATAGGCTGTCATTGATCAAAACGGAGTGCAGTGATTATGAAGTTAATTTATGTGGATGATAATTTACCTGGTATCACTCGAAAGCTTAAAAACAAGCAATGGCAGTATTTCGATCCTATTGGCAAAGTAATAAAAGATGAAGCGGTTATTGAGCGTTTGAATGGCTTAGCATTTCCGCCTGCGTATAAAAGCGCATGGTTTTGCCCCGAAGAAAACGGACATATTTTAGCGACAGGATTTGACAGTAAAGGGAGAAAACAATACCGATACCACCCAGAGTTTAGAGCCCAGCAAGAAGCCAAAAAATACCAAGCCTGTGGTGTATTTGGCCATAAACTTCCTTTATTGAGGGCTCGCTTGGAGTCAGACTTACAAGGCAGTGAGTTAAATGTAGAGCGTACATTAGCGGCGGTAGTTAGGCTTATGGACTTAGGGGCACTTAGAGTCGGTGACGAGCGAAACGTAAAACAAAACAAAAGCTTTGGCGCTACAACCTTACGCACCCGACACGCAAAGCTGACTGGGAAAAATATTCAGTTAAAATACCGAGCTAAATCTGGAAAAGAGCGTGAGGTCAACATTACTGACAGAGTACTAAGCCATGTAATTAAAGACTTACAAGATTTACCTGGGCAACATCTATTTCAGTATATAAGTGAAGGTGAGCGCACTAACGTAACATCGAGCGAAATAAACCAATATATACAGCAAATAATGGGGGAGGAGTTTAGTGCAAAACATTTTAGAACCTGGCGAGCAAGCGTTATTGCTTTTAAGCAGCTAGCTAAAGCCAAAGGCGTACTTACCTTAAAAAGCATGCTCGGTTGTGTATCTCAGCAATTAGGTAATACCCCAGCAATAGCACGCAAATCTTATGTTCACCCTGATTTAATTACACTGTGTAAAGAAGATGAAGCAGCTCAAAATGCGTGGCGTGAGTCACTTACGTTACCTCGCAAGACTAAGTATTTAAGCAGATACGAACGTGGTTTTTTAGCGTTTTTAAGCGATTAATCGACATAGCAACTTTACACACTTGAGTATATTTATTACACAAGTAGTTTGTATTGTAACTTAAATGAAATGATTTTATTTTAATAAATCTAACCTTTTCAATGTCTTAGTGTTGAGTTTGTTTTTGGCACCGACGTTGCAACTCTCGTTGATAATTAAACGGCAAGTACATATGCATTTATCAACACTATTTAGCGAGGGGCGCACCGTGAAGGGACTATTTACAAAAAAAGGTTTTACCAAAACAAACAAAGCCACTTTGAAGGGGGCTTTGTTTGTGAGCTTAGCAAGCATGTTTACTTCACCTATATTCGCGAGTGATGATCTTGATGGTGTTTTACTTGCCAGCTCATCACTGACCACTTACAGCTCGCAGCGCTACACGCAAACTAAAGATAGCTATTACTTTGATCAATACTCAGCCCAATTAATAAAGCGTACGGAAAAAGCGATTAATTGGTACCAAGAAATAGTGAATCGCGGTGGGTTTATTTCTTTACCCGCCAGCGAGTTGCTTGAACTAGGTAGTAACAGTAAAGCGGTGAGTTTACTCGCTATGCGTTTATTTCAAGAACAAGATTTACTCACTAACGTATGCACTAAAGCGCCGTGCATTTTTGATAAACATATTGAGCGCGCTGTAAAGCAGTTTCAACATCGCCATGGCTTAAAGGTTGACGGTCGAGTTGGCAAAAACACGTTTGCTAAACTTAATATTCCAGCTGAGCAAAAACTCAATAAGTTAAAGTTAAACTTTTATCGCATTACCAACTTTGCCGGTTCGAGCGATGAACAGTACGTGTATGTAAATATTCCTGAGTATCAGTTGCGCTATGTGAAAGTAGGTGATGTAAAACTTCAAAACAACGTGATTGTAGGTAAACCTAGCTGGGAAACACCGGCATTTAGTGATGAAATAGAAAAATTTGTTGTTAACCCTGAGTGGCGCATACCTATCTCAATTGCTACTAGGGAAATAGCGCCTAAAGTAGCAGAAGACCCTGATTACCTTGTTAAAAACAATATTGAAATCAGAAAAAACAGCTACATAGACTCACAAACAGTTAACCCAAATAATATTGATTGGAATTCAATTAAGCCTTATCAGTTTGACCATTTTTTAGTGAAACGTGCGGGTGAAAAAAATCCCCTTGGTGAAGTAAAATATTTGTTCCCTAACCCTGAGGCTATATATGTACATGATACACCTGCAAAGCAGCGCTTTAGCCAAACAAGACGTGCGTTATCGCATGGCTGCATAAGAATTGAAGACCCTTTTTCACTTGCTCAAGAAATAATTAAACACCAAGGTGAAGAGCATGCATTGGCACAAGTTAACGATGCACGAAATGAAAACAGCACACAAACATTTTATTTGGACGAGCCATTACCCATTCATTTAGTTTATTGGACTGCGTGGGTGGATGAAAACAAGCTCGTTAATTTTAGAGATGATATTTACAAACGCGATCAAAAAGCACTCCTAAAAAATGATAACCAGTCGGTTATTGCAGCATTATTAGAAAGTAAATAATGAGAGGTAATATGAAATTAATCGGTATTTTATTAATCAGTATGCTGACTACTCTGCTTAGTACGCATTTATTTGCTTCTCAGCCTGCTAAAACGGCTCATCAGGTTGTTGATATACAAAACAGGCCTGCTTTTGAGGACGCAGAATTTAGTTTAAAAATTAACGATATTGTCATGCCATACTCACTTTTTTCGGTGTTTGTAATGCCCAATGAGCAGTTTGAATTTGAAGTGCTATATGCGCAATCACCCGATGCTTACACATTAATTAGCGATGAAAAGTTCATGCTAACTGATACTAACCGTTGGCAATGGCAGGCACCGGATACTCCCGGCTTAACATCGGTAATAATTGAATCGCCAAATAAAAAACAGCGCATGAAAATTAACGTGTTTGTAAAAGTACCTGCCGATAAAGTAGAGGGCGGAAAGCTAAAATATTATCAAATAGGGCATTACCCAAAGCAATCGCAAATTAAAGATTCAAAGCACTATATTGTTCCTGACGGGTTTGTTGAAGTGACCCCAGAGAATGAAGGTACCAAATTATCGCCTCACTTTTCTTTAAAAGAATTTGTGAGTAAGCAAAAAAGTAATCATCCCAAGTATCTTTTTTTGCAAAATAAACTGCTGCTAAAGTTAGAAATGATTCGTAAGGAACTAATTTTAGAAGGCATTCCAGTTAGTAACATGGTGGTGATGAGTGGTTACCGAACACCTTATTACAATAAAGCCATTGGGAATGTGAAACTGAGCCGTCATGTGTTTGGAGACGCAGCAGATATTTTTATCGATAACGATGGAAATTACCGTATGGATGATATTAATAAAGATGCAAAATACACTATTGAAGACGCAAAAGTGATGGCAAATATTGTCGAGTCTTTAGCCAAACGCGAATCATTTAAAGGCTTATTAGGTGGGTTGGGCGTTTATGGCCCTAAACCGCACCGAGGGGCATTTATACATGTGGATACGCGCGGTTTTAAAGCCCGCTGGGTAAGTAAATAAAGTTTACACCTAATAAACAATAAATATATTGGCTACTTTTTATTAGGTGTAAGTGTTTTTATTGCAACATAAATGTTTCGTATTCTAGGTCTTCAAACTGCCTAGATAACCAAAACAAGCCAACTACAGAAGTAATTATTGTAGAAAGGGCAAATCCGTAGCCATAAAATTGTGGCCCAAGTGCAATAGATAAATACGTAAGCACAATGTTTAATGCTAAAAATAGGCCCGAAAGGATTAACACAGTAAAGCGTTTATCAAGATAGAACAATATATTGAGAATAGATAAAAATATTACCTGCACGCCTACGCCTACTACATCAATAAAAAGTAATGTTTTATAGTTAGGATCAATCCCAATGTAGGTAAGAATTTGCTCGCCCCACAATAGTAAACACGCAACAGTAATGCCTTGAATTTTAAATATGTCGTACAAGCCACCTCGAGCTGTTGTGATCATGTTGTCTTTTAAAAAGTAAATTTCTTCGAGCGAGGAGCCGCCCCTTATCGCAGAATAAAACCGGTCATATTGTTCTACAAAGTCAGTTTCCATTCTTACTAAAAATACCGCCATGCCGGGGATAATTGATAAATAGGCCAAAAATATGGGGAGATCGTAAATTGGGCTAGCTCTAAGGGGGCCTATAATATGTATGGATGTACTTGGTGAAAACCAAAACAAAATTTTATCTGCCCAAACGCCAATATTGTAAAATAGCCCGCAAAAGAACAGCATGTAATAGACTTTTTTTCGACTCATAAAGTCGAAGCTTATTAGTTTATTACCTGGGTAGCGACGAATAATCATGAATAAAAAACTAAAAAATAACAGCGCCTCACCTGCAAAAAAAGCAAAAAAGAGTCCATCTAATTGCCAGTCACGTAGTAATAATGCAAGTAGCACCATAAACGCGTACCCGCTGAGCATAGTGATTAAAATAAGCCGATACTCTTTCATACCCGATAAAAATATAGCGCCAAGCCATTGATTACAAAGGCTAACAAAGCCACCTAAAATAATAATTTTGGTCACAACGGGTAAAGGTAAAAATGGCCAAACAGCAAATCCAACCAGTAATGCACCAATCGTTGTAATAAGTTGCGCACCAAGTAAATTGGGGAGTACTGAGTCGTCGTCTTTTGTAAAAAATAAATCTGCCACAAAGCGCGTTAGCATAAGCTGTAAGCCGCCAGTTAATATTAACGAGGCCGCCATCATGTAAGTTATCAGGGTTAGAAACTGAATAATTAACAGCTTAGGTAATACTATTCCAAGGCTTAAAATACCAATAAGCATTAGTGCGATGATTGACAATAACCAAGGGCCTGAACCGATAAGACCAGCGTAGCTATAGGCTTCAAAAACAGAGAGGAGGGTATTTTTTTTGAGAATTTTCCGTATCTCAAAACCTATTCCGGCCATGACATTGTATCCTTATAAAGCTTGTCGTATCGGGCAAACATGTGGCTTTCGTCATAAAATGATTTTACACGTTTTAAGCCGCTTGATTGATACTCATGCCATTTATCTTCGTTATTAAGTATGTTTGTAATTTGTACGGCTGTATCGCTTGGCGATGCAATAGAAACAACTTCACCTGCTTTACCTAAAGCCTTGTCTTGTTCTGTGGCACCTTCAATAATTTCTCGACACGAGCCAACATCACTGGCTAAAACAGGTACGCCTGCTGCCATTGCTTCTAGTAACACTAAGGGTTGGGCTTCAGAAATAGATGTTAATGCAACAAGGCCTAACTTAGGGAGTATTTCAGCTATATTTTGCATACCCAAAAACTTCACGCTGTTCTGTAACTCAAGGCTGCCCACCAGTAACTGGCACTCTTTGTAGTACTTTGGGTCTTCTTCAAAAGGACCTATGATCCATCCCTCTATTGCGGGCATGCTTGATTGCACTTCTTTAATGGCACGAATAAAGGTTTTAATGTCTTTAATTGGTACTACACGCCCAATTAAGCCTACTGTTAATGGAATAGTTTTAGAACGTGCAGCCAGTGCTTTAGCGTAGTGAGCGGTTTTAATGCCGTTTGGTACGACTAAAGAGCGCTTCTCACAGGCTCCATCTTTAATTTGGCGCTGCCTATTACCTTCGTATAGTGAAATTATTCTATCGGCTTGGTGGTAACTCGTGCGGCCAATTTGCTCGAAAAAAGTGATCCACATTCGGCGAATAAAGCCCATTTCGGTATTTAAGTTTTTACCTAAAATAGCTTCAGACTCTTTTATCCAATCGGCTTGAATTAAGTCTATTTTTCGCTCTTTCGTATAAATACCGTGCTCTGTTAATAAGTAAGGCGTGTTATTAATTACGCTTGCACCTGCACCTAAAAAACCAGCATAGCCTGTAGAAATAGAGTGTATAAGTTTAACATTCGGTAATTGGCGGGCAATATCTGCAATTTTAAACAAAGGCTTATACAAATTACGGTACGACCAAAAGAAATCAATAAAAGATGATTCGTCGCAAAATGTTAAATAGTAGTCAGCCAATACCTGCCAAGATGACTCGCTATATAAAAAGTCAGCTTCGTTTATACCGTTTTTTTGCCCAAGTTGTTCAAATGCAAATTCAAGTAACTCGGTGGGAATAGGCTCTTTTGAGTCTCTAAAATAACGTTGCAGTTGCTGCCAAAACTCAAACAACTCTTTTTTATATTTAACGCCATGCTTTGCTTTTATATCAGTATTATTTTGCTCTACTAGATAATGAACATGCAATTTTGTAACATTTTTTGGAAGTGTGTACTTAATATCGCCATAGTGCTCAGAAGCACCGCCTAAAAAAATAAGCTCAAAGTTATAATGAGGTAGCCCTTCAATAATTTGATGAACCCAACTTGATACCCCCCCACGAACATAAGGATAAGTACCTTCTAATAATAATAATATATCGGCATTGGGTTTAGGCATTCCAATACTCCTGTAATTGGCGAAGTTCGCTCCCTTTAGGTTGTTCGGGTAGCTCCCTTAAGTAGCGTTTACAGTCATCATACTTATTCATGCAAAAGGCAACTTCGGCTTTGTAGGGTAAAACATGGCGACGCGCCATACCTAATTCAGTTGCTTGTACAAGAAAATCAAGCGCACGTTCGTAATGACCCAACGCTAAATAAACACGCCCTAAAAATACATAATTGGCTGGTTTTTGTGCGTACTCAATACTTTGTAAACTGAGTGCTTCAGCTTTTTCTAATACATATGTTTTTAGAGCGCCTTGTGCAAGCCCTAAATAACTAAGCTCCCAATACACGTGTGCTAATTGTTGTTGTAAGTTACTCAGCTCAGGCTGCTTTGTGGTATTAGCTATTTGTTGTTGATAAACGCTAATTTTTTCGTTTAATTTTGTTTCTTTAGCATCAAGTGTTGAGTAAGCCAGTAAGCGTATATCGTCTTCTAAATCTTTGAGGGCAAGTTTTAATATTGGGATTGCTTGGCTGTCGCGCATGTGGCGAGCAGCCATTACTGCAGTTAAGCGTTTGTTAGGTTCGCTTGCGTATTTTAAAATGGCTTTTACACCACCAATTGAATAAGTAGGGTTCGCCGAAATATCAGGAACTTCAAAGGGGAGCTCTGGAATTTCATGCTCTATTATTTCGGTATCATCACTTTTAAGTGGCTTACATAGCGCAAACGTAAGCGCCATCACAACACCTAAAATACCAAATACAGGTAAGCTAAACAGTAATAAGAATAATAATAGCGTGCCATTTATAAGCGTTGTTTTATATTTTTTAGGAATTAAAACGTAGCTTACAAAGGTAAAAAGTATGCTTGCAATGGCATGCAGGAAAAGTACACCAAACCAGTTTGGTGTACTAAGAATTTCTTGCAGTGCAAAATACTCGCATAAACATGCAATTAAGGCGGCTATCACAACTTTAATCATGTAGGGCTACCAGTTTAGATAATTCATCCTTATTGACTGGAAACGCCACTTCTTGCTCAATAATAATATCGAGTTCTTGTAATGTTTTACCGGTACGTTCTTTACACCAGCTATTCATTCGCATTACAAAACCATCTTTTTCAAGCTCATCGGCAAGCGGCATCAGTATTAACAGAACTTGTTTTTCATTATCGTATAAATAAATGTCTAACCCTCGGCGAGCCTCGGTTAAATACTCCATCAGCCGTCGAGATTCATCATTAATACTTAGCGCGTTCACCTTTAAAAAGTGTGAAGGAATTTTATAACGCTTTGCTTCTTTGTTTGCGTGTTTAACTTGGCGCTTAAAGTATGGCGACTCTTCACGGGTCATTATTGGATTAGTGATTTCGTGACGCAATAAATCACCAATGTGTCCGGCCATAACGGCAAGTAAAGTAAGGGTGTTTTCTTTGAGAGCAAAAAACTTCACTTTTTCAACTAAAATAGCCCCATAAATTGTGTCGTTCACATCAATCAATGGAATAGCAATATGATACTTGCTATCACCCGATGAGGCTTTTGGATTTTTAAGTGACACCAGTTCTTTTTCGTCAAACATGGCAGCTATTAATGGGTCTGAATTAGATGGCTCACTCATTTTTCCTACACTAGCTAGTGCAGGCTCTTGTATTTTATCGTTTTCAACTTTATATAAGCCTGCTTTTTCTATCGAGCCATATTCTATAAATAGATTTAAAATAACCTCAGCGGCACTGTCTAAGCGTCTTTCTTTTAATTTACCAATTGATTCTCGTACGGCTTGTAATGACTCACGTAAACTAAGTGTATGTCCAGCAAGCATTTGTTCGATTCGGTCATGTGATGAGCTAATTAAATGATATTGGCGCGTAAATTTTTCAAGTCGGTCTGATACATAGGCTAGTTGAATGCTTTGCTGTTGATTAGTTCGCTCCCATACATCTCTAAATTCACCTGCCACCATAACTACAATAATGTAGCCAATCATGGCGTTAATATTAAACTCACTTTTAGGGTCTAATATATTGCTTTGTATTAGCAATAATTGCCCTACTAGTAAGGTTAAAATACTAATAAAACCTTTTGAAAAGCCATAGCGTAGAGCAACAAGCAACGGCCCTAATACTGGCCAAGAAAACCCTCCTTGCGTCCAATAGGGGTCCTCAGCATTAAATAGAACAGGCAGCCCTAAAGCTAAAGCGGTAAAAAAACATACCTCAGCCCATATCTGTAGCTCAGGAACGTCTCTTGGGCGTAAGAAATGTGTTTTCACTCACTAACCTCAATATATGACACTAAATCGGCAATTACATCTTGCGCAGTTGCTGCAATGCTATCGCGTCCCCAACCGCTTTTTGCAATGGTGCCGGTCCAAATTGGCGTTGTTTCACCGTTTTTTGTAAGCAATAAAGTAAGTGCAACCACAGGCTCTCCATCAAGACCTGCTTTGTAACGCCATTCTTCAATGCTGCCACTAAGTACATAGTCAGCTTGTTGAGTATTGAGCCATTGCATTGCGTTGTTTAAACGGTATTGATCGTCTAAAGGTGGCAGGTCTTTACTGCTATTTCTTGGTGCACGAAGTAACTTAGGTAGCTTATTTTGTTGCCAAATACTTGCTAAAATATCTTCAGCGCGTTCACCTGCCAGTGGTGTTTGTGCATGATTAACAAGCGGTAATAAAGCCACGGTAGTTGCTGGGCTAATTTCGATATCATCAGCAATTCGACTTGTAGTACACGCCGACAAGAGCAAAACCAAACTAAGTATAACTAAGCGAAACATATTCTCTCCTAACATTAAAAATGTATGTAATATCCTAATTGTAACTGTGTATCTGAGTTACCGACCTTATTACTACTTTGGTAACCGAGCTGTAATTTAAATAAATCATCACCAAGTACTGACCATCCAGCACCACTGGAAACAGACACATCAATTGTATCGTTCAGTGTTTGGTAGCCTGTACTTATGTCAAATAACCAAGACGGACTGGCACCCAAGTATGGGGGCGTTAATGAGCCTGTTGAGGCAAACGAAGTACCTAGGGCAAAGCGCCTAAAAGGTTCAATAACTATGCGTCTGGGTCTTCTATTTGTATTAATAGCAGTATTTACTGGGTCAAAGTCTTGCCATTGCGCACTAAAGTAGGCGTTCCAAATAGGGCGATCTTTTAAAATACTGTATTGGTAGCGTGCGTTATATTCCTGTCCATTAACGAGTGTGCTGTCGTTATCTCTACGCGTGAACGACATTGCAGCTGCTGATAGCTGCACGCTTTGCCTGTTATCAATATTATAATTTATATAAGCCGTGGCTTTATTAAGTTGCGCATAGCTTAGTAACACTTCAGATTGGCGGTTTTCGGCGTTGTATTGTAAGTTTACGCCAACTTGAGTGCGCGCATCCCACTGATAACGAGAGTCTAAAATTACGCCTTGTCGGCTAATAATACTGCCCTGATGCGTATCAACTTTTGTATTAAAAGCCCACCGGCCAAACGTCATAGTGTTTTCTATTGCGAATAGCAGTCCGTTATTGCCAAGGTTTTGCTGATCGCTAAGGCTCAGTTTCCACTGGCCTTTTGCATAAGGAAAATACACATTTATGTCGTATTGCGTACTATTAAGCCCTGCTTGTGGTGATAGGTTTACTTCAAGTGCGCGAAAGTAAGCTGTGCGCGCGTTTCTTAAAAAGCCTAGCTGGGCTTCACTTGGCTCGTTAATTAGCTCTTCATACCAACGTTGCATAGTTGCATAAGGTTGGTTTAAGTATAAAAGCGCACTTAACTGATCGTTTTTTCCCAGTGTATTTGTATCAACTAATTGTTTGATTTTACTAAACTCACCTTGAGTCATGTATAGCTGAAGTGCTTGCCAAGGCTCAAGTTTTTGAGCAGCACGGCGTGATAACCACCAGTTTGCTTGTGCTGTGCCTATGGTTTCAGGGGCTAACTCATCGAGTGTGTTTAGCTGCATTAAATGTGGCATAGCCATAGCGCCAGCCCATCTAAACATAAGTCCTCGATATGCATATTTATCTTTAGGTAAATGCTGAAGAAGATAATGATTAAGCTCTGTGGCGTTGGCATAATAGCCGAGTTGCTTCATTACATCGGCTAAGTTTACTAATGTTGTTAAGTCACTAGGCTCAGCTATCGCTAGTTTACGTAAGTAAAAATAAGCACTGTTATATGACTTTTCATAAATAGATAAACTCGCTAAAAGTTGGCCCCACGCATACGTTGGGTTGTTGTCAGCATAGTTATTTAAAATACGTTTAATCATGATGCTGTCGTGCATCTGCAGTGCTAACCAACCTTGCACAAGTACTACGTCAGGATTGTATTCGCTCAGTTTTGCGGCGCGGTTGAGCGTTGTATACGCTGAATTTAAATCGCTCTGATTTTGATACCAGCTAGCAAGCGTTAACCAAGCAGGGTATAGCGCCTTGTTGTAGCGTTGCTTGTTCAGTTCGTTATAGATTCGTTCAACGGCGTTTGAATCGTTTATTTGCGTACTTAAATTAGCAATGTCAATTAGCTGACTTTCGCTCAGCGAAGGTTGCTGCCATAAATGCGCAAGTAACGCTTTGGGGTTGCCTTCAAAGCGTATTTGCTGGTACTGCAATAAATCGCTTTCGCCTAATTTACCCAGTGATTTAAGTTGTTCAAGGGCATAAAGCTGTTCTTTTTTATCATTTACCCTGAGCGCCATGTCAACGCGAGCACTCCAAAACTCGTCGTCACTGCTTTGCTGCTTTTGCTTTAAAATGGTTAGTGCCGTGTTAAAGTCGTTATTTAACCAAAACGCACGGGCTAGCCACATTAAATCTTCTTCGTTTTTGGGGCCCTGATAAATAGGCCACAAATTACGTAAACCGCTTAAGTTACCTGTGTCATGTAATACTTTTGCTTTCCAATATTGTGATAATACGCTTTTACCGTTTATGCTTTCAAAACGCTCTATATGCTTGAGCTCTTGTTTGGCGTCACCAATAAACTCGTTGGTTTGCATCCATTTAGAAAAGCCATTGCCTTTTAGTTGCCTATTTTTAGCTTTGTAAGCGTAAATGTCGTTAGCGTCTTGGTACAAATATAATGCCGTTGCATCGTTAATACTGTCTGTAAGCATTGATGCGGTAACGGCTTTATTTATCATTAACCATTTAAATTCTTTGAGCGCAGCTCTTGGCTTATTGAGCCAGCGCTTTACTTTCCAATTTAGTAAATGAAGATCTTTATCGTTAGGTTTTTGTTTTAGTAGTTTTGAAAGCAATAATTCAGCGCCGTTAGCATCGCCATTTGCTAAGTGAAGCTGCATTGCCTGTGTTAAATACTTAATATTGCAAGGCTCTTTTTGCAGCAGTTTTGTAGCTGCAATAATTGCATCTTCTTTATTGCCTGCTAAGTCAGCGAGATAAAGTGTGCGCTTTATATTTGATTGATCTCCATATTGCTTCCACCACGCATATGCTTGCAACGCTTCGTTTGCACCCAGTGCAGTTTCAATGGCTTTTTCGGCTATTGTTTCGCTCATGTTATTTTTGTAAAGCGGCAACGCTTTTGCAGGTTGGCCTGCGGTTAGCCAATAATCAGCGGCAATTAACGGCTTTTTGTGTGTTTCATAATATTGTGCAAGCTTAACATTCAAACCGAGTGCTTTAGCTATACTAAGAATGTCTTCGTTCCATGGTTTATAGGCACTAACCTTTAATGAAAGTTCTTCAAATCGGTCATCTACATTGGCACCACTTGCAAGCCATAATGAGTAAAGTAACTTTATTTCAAGTTCTGTTTTACGCTTACTTTTTGGCAGTTTTTCAAGCTCATTAGTTGCGTTTGAATATTCACTCAATGCTATATGAAGTTCAGCCAATTTAGCGCGCAGCTTTTCATTGTTAGGGTCAGTATTAAGTGCAGCATGCAAGTATGACTTTTCAAATGTGTAGTCTTGCGAAAGTGCATCGTCTTCAAAGAAGAGGGTATGTGGAAATAGCGCATATAATGAAAAACAGCTAACAGCGAGTATTGTTAAAATTGTTTTTATAGAAACTAAATGAGGGCGCTTTTTGGTATTCATTACTTAGCAACCCCTGTGCAGTTTAAATAACCCAAAAACTCACCAGCAGGTAGTTTAAAGTGGGTTAATTTTCCGCGAGTGATACCTTTATAACTTTTCCCATGTGAGATATAAATTGGCATGAATGAGCATTCACCAAATCAAGTGTTGCAGGTATCCACGCTTTAAAACTAACCGAGCCATTTACTTGCCATGTATCTATTACTACATTGGCAGAGGCTAAATAGGGGGCATTATCTTTTTGGCTGTGGTCAAAACTAATACGTGAAATACCCTCTATAGTATGTACGTAGTCACCTTGCTGCGTTACCCCTAATACCCCATCGCTTTGAGATATATTTGCAATATCAAAGTCGCTTGGTATACGAAGGGTGCGAATGTTTTTTGAGCTAAACAACCAGTCTCCTTTACTATTTTTAGCTAAGGCCGAAAAGTAAAAATCTTTCGCAATTTTTGCATAGTGACTTAAGTACACAGGGGTGTTGGGCCTTTGTAATACATAGTCAATATTATGCTTTAAAGCGTCAAGCCCCGCAGGAACTTCGCCAGAGTAAAAGTGATAGTAAATAGTATAGGGCTTTAACCTGTATGGCTTTTCGGTTATTTCAAAGGTCTCTGTTAGGCGCTTAAACCCATAAAAAGGGCCATGCCACAAATTAGTGTATACGTTTTCGTTCAGTATTGGTGCATAAATTTGATACAGTAAATCACCCTCAGGGCGGGCAATTGGCGATATATGGGAAAGGCTTGGGTTATCACCATTTACGTCTGTATTACCACCATTTACGTTTAGTACGCCAGCATTGCGTGCTATTTTTAATGCGTCTGGCCCAGGTGTAGCATCGCCCGACCACAACATAAGCACTGTTTTTTTCCTTTAGGTACAAGCCTTTCATTAATATAGTTAATGGTGCCGGTAATTTCTTTTTCTAAGCTAATTGTGTCATAGCCAGGTACATCTAGGTGAAACCCATAATCTGTATCTTCTTTGTCGATTTCTTTTCGGCCAGAAAGCGCGGTCCAAAAGTAAGGGTGACTATAAGTATGCGAAGCGACCTCTACATAGGGAAGTTCAAAAATACTGCGCGCAATTTTTTCTAGTTTTTTACTGTGCTTAGCATGAATTCCTCCAGGCTCTATATCAGCCTGAATAATAGAAGATGTGATGGGAAGTTTATAAGGTTTAATAATGTCATCGCGAATGACCTCTGCTGCATACGGGCTGCCGTCAAAGTGTGCAATGCTGGTAAAGCCATCCCCATCTATATGCATAGTAAGCATACGTCTGCCACTTTCGGTTGTTGTATCGGGTGCTAATATAGCGGGTAACCCCATGGCTTTAGTAAGCAGTGTAATTGGGTCAATAACCCAATTACTACCTTCCATTGGGAGCGTATCAATCAGCCATGGGGCAACAATAACTGCGCCATATTTGGTTTTGGCACTTTGTACAACGGTGCTGCCATCAGCCGCTTTTATATCAATAAGAGTGGTGGCTTCTGGCGCTAATTTTAATAAATAAGGTTTGGTAATGGCAGGCGAAGAGCTTGACTCACCTTTTAACCATGGTGCTAAATAATTAAGTTTATAAGGCCCTGGAGGGGAGCTGTTAAGTGTTTCCACGCCTAATGCGGCTAATAATTTAGCTGATTGTGGTAGCTCACCTACCACTAACTGAGGCACTGTACCTAGGCTAGCTTCGAGCCAATTTATTACACTTGGGGAGTAAAAGCCCCCCATGTTTGTCCATGAAACAATTCCAGCATGTAAACTTGGATCAACTAATGGCAACTCTCGTTTTGCTATATCAATGTAGTCAGGAATATAACCTAAATACTCAATAAGAGTGGCTAGCTTTAAATGAACTGTAGAGTAAATAAGGGGTTTTAAGTCACTATTGTACGGAATAAGTACGCGCCTAGGCACAGGGCTAATAGTTGATGTTCCCCAGGTTTGTAAATGCCCATCGGTCACCCAAGCACTAAACCCAGAAGCGATAATTTTTTCAGCCATTACAAGGCGTTTGTCAGGTTTTGCATAGTCAATAACTTGAACATTAAAACCTAAGCTTTGCGCTTTTTTAAGTTGAGTTGTTAACCATGCTTGATCGTTCTTAGAGGTTAACTTGTAGCTATTATCAAGTGGATTAAAGTGGCTAAATAATCCCTCAGCAACTAAGTCGGTTGCAAGGTTTTGTAGGCTTGGCAGTAATTCAAAGCCACGATTGAGCACTAATTGCTTTTTAAATACTAAAGAAAGATCTTTTATTATTGAAACTAATCCAGCTTGCTGCGCTAATTTATCGTAACGTTCGTTATCTAATAATTGATAACTATCAAGGGTGTCTAAAAACAACCCACTAAAGCCACGTTCTTTTAATATAACAGCCGAACTGTTTAATTTTTGTTGCCATTTCGGTGAAGTTAAATCGGAAATGTAGCTATTCCAATTTGGGTTTGTAGTAAGTGAATAGTCACTTTTATTATATGATTCGCCAATGCTCAAATAAGCATATACAGCAATGTTACGTTCTTTAAACCAATTTAATTCATGCTCAGTCACTAACTCAGGTTGCACAACAACGCGTGAGTAAAAAGTCATTTCAGCTAAAGGCATTGGGGCTGAATAGTAAAAAGCGATGCTGTTATTAACGGGCTTTGCTAGTAACTGCGCTGATACTAAAAGCAAAAGCCATAAAATATATTTCATTTATGATTCGTTATATTAATTTTAAACTATTGCTCAAAGGAAGGCGTTCCGAGGCTGTTCTAGTTATTTTGTATTAATTATTAAGTATTATTATATGTTAACAAAAATAAAAGGTCTATCATGTTGTTTTAAATTTATACTAACTTAACTTATTATTTAGGTAGTCTTATTATTGCAAGGTTATGAATTTAAATAAATAAAACCTTTAATAAAGGCTTGGATTTTAAACGAGATTTGTAAAGAAATGTAAGTTTTTATTGTCAGTTCTGGATAAATTTAAAAGCCATTTCGCTTATAAAATGGCCTTTAAAAAGTTTATTGTTTTAAATATTAATCATTACCTAATACAAATCATGTTTCTTCCTTGCGATTTAGCTTTGTACAAAGCGCTGTCGGCGGCACACATTAATGCTTCAGATGTTCTATATTGGTTATTGTATTCACACGCTAAGCCTTGGCTAACACTAATTTTAACGTTGTCAGGTAGGCCTATTTCTCTAAAGTTTAAATTTAAAATTCTATCTTGAATACGCTTGGCTATCATCTCAGCGTTTGAAATATGAGATCGCGGTAATACCACGGCAAACTCTTCTCCACCATATCGGGCAACTAAGCTGTCTTTTGACGGCAGGCATTCTTCAATTGTTTTTGCTACTTTTTGCAAGCATTTGTCACCTTTTACATGCCCAAAGTTATCGTTAAATAATTTAAAATAATCAATATCAATCAATATAAAACTTAATGGTTGCTTGTTCATTAGACATGTTTGCCAATCTTTGTGGATTGTTTTTTCTAACGTTCCACGATTTGCAATACCCGTTAGGTGATCGAGCTTTGAAAGTGTTTCGAGTACTTTATACTTTTTTATGTGTTTAGAAATGTCATGCATGATGCAAATAAATAAAGGAGTATTATTAGTTGTTGCTGGTGGAATGCATGAAACCGAAAGTTCTACATCTAAAAAGTTACCATTAGCTTTAATTATTTTTACTTCTTTGGGGCCATGATTTAGCGGCGTTTGATAATTGTTTTTCCAACTTTCAAACATGTATTCGTAATCGTCACGGTATTGCTCTTGTAAAAAATGCTGCCACTTTTTACCAATTAATATATCTGAAGGAACATTAAAAAATCGTGCAGCTACCGGGTTTACCGATTCAAAAACACCGTGTGCATTCACAATAAATATAGCATCGGCCATCACGTTAGTGACATTAATAATCGCGCTTATTTTTTCATTGTTAACACGCTCAGAAAGGCTGTTTACTAATGTTGATACAGCGATATTTTCGTTATTTAGTTTGCTGTGTTGATTATTGTTAGACATGGCAGTTGCTCATTTTTATTGTTAATGAAACTTGATGTCTAGCAGTGTATTCAATTTATGGGTTTTAAACCTTTCGGTAATCTTCTTTTTTAAGTTGTTGTTTTATTGGTTATTATTGGTTGATAGCTAAGGGGGGTTATAAATTAATTACACAGGCATAAATTAGTCCTGTGCAATTTAAAAATAAGTATTACTAATTAGAGTTCTTTTTCATTCTTAACTTGTGGATCAGCGCTTTCATATTTATTGCCATTACATTCAACGTTAAAAATTAAGCATACAGAGCCATTATTTTCATCTGTGTCGGTAATGATAATTGTGTGGCCGTTGTCACTTACTTTATAGCTGAAGTCTTGGGCGCATGGTTTTTGTGTGTCGATATCGGTGATAGTAGCGCCAGTAAATACGAAACCATTTTGAATTGTGGCGTCGTCTAAATTATAGTTGCCAGCGGTTTCAGTTCTTACAACACCACCGCCAGTAGCGGGTTCGCCATTTTTTGTATAGCTAAAAATAGCTTCACTGTTGTTAAGTTTAATATTTACTTGAAAGTCGACATTTTCTAGGGTGTTATTCATATTATTTCCTTTATGAGTAATTATAGTTGGAAGTTCGTAATGCCTAATTTAACTAGGCTTGTTTTTATTTCTGATATCTCGTCTTCCCTGTTTAAACAGGTATAAGCTTGTACTAGTGGGTATGTTATTTTTACGCTCTGACTTATTTTTGCAGCTTCAGAAATAGCTTTGATAGCGCTTAAGCAAAATTGCTCTCGCTGTTTATTAGTTGTAGCTAAGTTTGCTTTGATTAAGTTTATTCTTGTATATACTAAGTAATCACCAGTTTTAGTTAGGTTGGATAATTGATGTTTGTAGTTTTCATTATTCTCAAGCTCAGTTAATAACTTCTGCGCTTTGAGTGATGATTGTCTATTTATAAAATATTGAATCAGTGTAATTTGTGTATTAATAGTGCTGGTATTTTTAAAATTTTGAGATTTTAAAAAATTAATTATTTTTTCAATTGTTGAGTCAGTAGCTTCATCAGTAGATAGCATTAGTGAAAGTGCTAAAGAGCGATAATACATAAGCTGAAATTTATTGTTTTTTGGATCTTGTACTAAAGCTTCATTGATAACTTGATTAGCCAAGCTGGCTTTTTTATGTGCCATCCGTTTATCACTCAAATAGCTCAGTAAATAACTTTGTTGCATATATAGGTTTGCTGATGTGTAAAAAAGGCTTGCATCACTAGGGTAGTTAGCAATCAATTTTGTGATTACTTTAACTGCAGCTTCTAATATATTAACTGCTTCATTAAAGTTACTTAGCCTCTCTTCTGTTTTTGCAAGCCAACTAATTGTATCGGATTTATCTCGAAGTAAGTCTTTGTTATTAGGTTTCAGTTCAAGCGCTTTATTCTTAAGTAAAAGTGACTCTGCAAAGTTCTTTTTTGCAGCGCTGTAGTTAGATTTTTTTATGTATAAAGAACCTAAAGAATTAGATGAATACGATAATTCCATAATGGAGTTAAAATCATTGGCTGCCAGCGCATACATTTTTTTACTGTAATCGTGGTATCTTTTAAACATTTGCTCAGTAGCTTGATGATCATTTTGATCATAAGCTAATTGACCAAGCCAAAAGGCATTGGCGCCTGCAAGCGTGAGTAGCTCTAAGTTGTTTGGCTGAATTTTTAATAATGCCTCAAGGCGAATGCGGGCGTTTTCAAAGGCGGTTAAGGCCTCAATGGTTTTTCCGCGCGAATAGGCCACTTCCCCCATGGCCTCAAGGGTTTGTGCGTACTGAAAACGGTTGTTAAATTGTGCTTTATTATTGCTAAAGCTAAAAAGTGAACTTGAATCGTCAGTTTGATCAGTAAAATACTCAAGTGCTTTATTACTAATACCATCAAGTAAGTCCATACGTTCAACGCTACGTAATTTATCCGCAAAGTCGCCGACCATAAACCCTAGTAAGCTTTCGGCCTCTTGGCGTTTTTGCTGTGCTAGTTGCTGCGCTTGAAAGCTGGTAACACTCATTAATAGGGCAACACAGGTAAGTAAACAAAGCAAAGCGACAGTGCCACGTTTTATGGTTGTTTTTGTTTTACTATGCTTAAGAGAGCTGGTTATAAGGGCGTGTTCGTCATCGCCTAGTTCGAATGTGTTGTCGTTCAATAAGGTAACGGCCTCTTGCAGCGGTTTTCCTGTCGCAAGGAGGTAAGCATTACTTTTACCTTCATCTATCCAATTTTGTGCTTGGTGTTGTAAACGGCTTTTTATTGCTAATGAATCTTTGTGATCGCTTATCCACTGCTTTGCGCGTGGCCATTGACGCAATAATGCTTCGTGCGCAAGGCTAAAACAGGCTTCGCCATTTTGTAAGTGCGATACAAATAAGCGGCTATCGACCATGGCTTGTACAAGTTCTATTTGGCTAGTGTTAGTTAATGCCTTCCAGCGGGCTGCGCGGCTAGTAATAGTTTTACCATCAGGGTTTAGCGTTATTAATTGTGATAACACGCTTTTTAGTTGCAGTTGTTGTTTGTTGCTAAGGCCTATAAATACATCTTCTGCTTTTTTGCCTATGGCGCCCTCAATACCGCCAAGTTTTTTATACACACTGTGTAACAACTCATTATTATCACTGCGCTGTAAATACAGCTCTTGCAGTGTGTATTGCAGCATGGGTAGTGCATCGGGATTGTTGGCGGTATCGGCGCAGAGTATTTCATCCAGTGGTGTTTGGGTTTGTGGGTCATGTGAAAACGTTAAATTAGCGGTTATTGCTGGCAAGCGAATAATTTGTTGTAGTTCGTGCCTGTTTGGTGGTGTTAAGTCGTAATGCGCGCCATTAGCTTTGCCAGCCATTAGGCTTGGTTGCTCAACCACTAAAGGATAAAAATCGTTTCTGCACGCACTAAATACAATCACCGCTTTAGACGTTGCTAAGCGCTCAATAACTGATAAAAATTGGCTACGTGTTTCATCATCAAATAAAGGTGATGAAAGTAGGACCTCTAAACGATCTATGAACAAAAATAATTGCGGTTTGTTAAGCGTTGGTACTGTTTTAGTTAGGGCATTTGTTAAAGTATGAATAACGTTATTAGTGTTTTGCGTTAATTGCTGGGCGAGTGCTTCGGCGCTTAAACCATCAAAGACAGGCAGGTTATTTATATCCCAATCAAGCATGGCAGACGCTAAGTCTAAATAAAGCCGGCTGTGGTCAATATCTGCAAAATCTAGTTGAGTATACGAAACAACACCAATCCCGTTGTAGCCGCGCTCATCAAGCAGTTTAGGTAAAATGCCTGCGTTCACTAAGGATGATTTACCGGTACCACTTGGACCTAAAATTAAGCAAAAAGCGCGACCAAAATTCACTTGGCTAGCCACTCTTTCCAATAAAGTGGTAATAGCCTGATTTCGGCCAAAAAACAGGTGATTATCGGTTGTATTATAAGCGCTTAATCCTAAAAAGGGAGATGATCTTCACCCGATAAAGT
>NZ_PNDV01000029.1:0-45397 GCF_005930865.1 Pseudoalteromonas sp. S554
AATGGTGCCGACTAACCGAGTCGAACGGTTGACCTACTGATTACAAGTCAGTTGCTCTACCAGCTGAGCTAAGTCGGCACACTAAATTATTTGAAAGGCAGTTTTGAACACGGGTCAAAAACAAAAAAGCCCTGCATAAGCAAGGCTTTGTATAAATGGTGCCTCGACCCGGAATCGAACCAGGGACACGAGGATTTTCAATCCTCTGCTCTACCAACTGAGCTATCGAGGCACTTAAACAGTGCTAATTAAATGTTGTTAAAACACTTAATTAAAATAAATGGTGCCGACTAACCGAGTCGAACGGTTGACCTACTGATTACAAGTCAGTTGCTCTACCAGCTGAGCTAAGTCGGCACACTAAACTGTGTGCTAAGGCACTTAATCAATTTTAAAGATTGATAAACTTATAAATGGTGCCTCGACCCGGAATCGAACCAGGGACACGAGGATTTTCAATCCTCTGCTCTACCAACTGAGCTATCGAGGCACTTAAACAGTGCTAATTAAAAATCTTAACCGATTTTTAATGTAACTCCCAACAATATCTACTAAGTCAGCTGTCTGGGCGTGCGGCGTATTAAACGAGTTTTGCCCTTACAAGTCAACTTTTTTTTTATCCTTTACGACTGTTTGAACGGTTTTCAAGCAACTCAGTACATTTTTTATTGATAACGTACATTTTTACCACAAACCAGTCTATATATATGAAATATTATAACTAAATCAGACTAAAACCGTAGTGAATTATTTTTGGTAAATGGTACGATTAGTTCAGATACCTATGCTAATAGCTAAAGTAGCAAAAACACATCAATGGGAACATTCAATGCAGAGTAAATTCTCTTCGCCGGTAAAAGGGTTATTACCACTTTTTTTTATATTTAATATTGCAATTACCGCACTTGCTGTATTTGGTTACTCGTTCTACATCAAAAACGATACACAAACAGTTAAACCTGAGCCATCGGTAAATATTAAAACACTCGCATCTACATTAAATCAGCCTATGATCGACGCGCTAACAATGTATGGCCAAGACAAGGTTAAGCAATTACTCGACTTAACATCCTCTTTAGATGATGAATTTGAATATACTCTTTATCGTTTCAGCGCGACTTCTGATACACAACTCGTTTATAGCAATAGCGAGACCGCACCTGAGTCCATCAAAATTGCACAATATAATGAGAGCACAGGTGTATTGCATCATATTCTCTTGCTTAACGATCAGCCAATTGGTGAGCTAATTATAAAACAAGAGTTAGCTTCACCACCATTAAGCATGCAAGACTCTCAGGTAATTGCATATGGTGTTGCAATCGCAACTGTTATTTCTTTATTTATCTTCGCGTTACTTTTTAACGTATACATTAATGGCCGTTTACGTAAAAGCACTGACTCACTCTCGCAAGAACTTCAGGCTATTACAGAGCAAGGTAACTACAATAGTAATGTTAATGAACAGCTAGATATTGGTTTAGGCTCTGTAGCACAAAGTATAAATGTACTACTTAAGCAAGTGCAAACAGCCCTTAGCGATAACGAGTCGGTACAAAAAGAACTGAAAAAACTACAAAATGGTTTAGAGTCAGAGGTGAAAAACCGCACTATTGCACTCGAGCGAGAAACCTTAAAAGCTCAAAGAGCTAGCGAAACTAAAACTACCTTTTTGGCTACTATGAGCCACGAAATCAGAACGCCTATGAATGGTGTTATTGGTACTATCGATTTGCTTCGTCAAACAGACCTTGATGGTGCTCAGCATCGCTTAAGTACTATTATTCGCGAATCAGCATTCTCACTACTGAGTATTTTGGATGATATTTTAGATTTTTCTAAAATTGAAGCTGGTAAGCTTAACATAGACCCAATCCCTTTTTCAGTGAGCGATACCCTAGAAGAAGTAACTCGCGTTTTATCGTCGGTCGCTAAAAAACGAGAACTTGATTTAGAACTATCAATTGCGCCAGATATTCCAGTAAATCTAGTCGGTGACAGCGTACGTGTGCGCCAAGTACTTTATAATTTATGCAGCAATGCAATTAAATTCACAAGCACCGATGAAAAAACCCAAGGCCATGTGAGAATTTCGGTTGAGGTTGCGCATAACACCGCCGACCACTTTACCTTGCGCTTTTGCGTAACCGATAACGGCAAAGGGATGACACAAGCTCAGCTAAGAGACATATTTAGCCCATTTGTTCAGGCTGAGAGTTCAATAACCAGAGAGTTTGGTGGCACAGGGTTAGGGCTTTCTATTTGTAAGAGTCTAACAGAGTTAATGTTAGGTACTATTCATGTAAATAGCCATGCAGGTATTGGCAGTGAATTTACCGTTGAGCTGCCTTTTAGCACCTCTGGTAAAATAAAATATGCTCATAAAAATGCCTTAGACGGCAAACCAATTATTGTTGTAAGTAACAACCTTCAACGCGAAAAAATAATGTACCGTTATTTATCGTTTATGGGTGCAAAAGTTATTTACGCGCACACAGAAAAAGAAATTGAACAACACCAAAACACAGAGGGTGCTATTTGGGTTGCTGACGGCATAGATAATATTGATGATATTAACTCTTTATTGAGGCGGTTATTGTACTCACTTGAGGATTACAATCAGCAAGTAGTCGTATTAAGCAAACTAGATGAAGCGGCCATTAATCATAAAAACATATTTTACATAAATGCGTCTCCACTTTGTAAGTCAAACTTTATGCTTTCTATTTTGGTTGCCGCAGGCTTACATCAACCAAAACAAATTAAAAAAGCAAAATCGCTAAATAACTATTTAAATATTGAGCAAGCTCGAGAATCAAATAAATTAATTTTGCTTGTTGAAGACAACCTTCTAAACCAGCAAGTTTTAACCGACCAATTGCATATATTAGGGTATGGCGTAGAGGTTGCCAACAATGGCGAAGAAGGCCTAGATATGTGGAGAAAGAACAATTTCTCACTTATTTTAACCGATCTACACATGCCAAAAATGTCGGGATACGACATGGTTGAAAAAATTCGTAACGAAGCTGAATTACTAGAAGCTATAGACGCACAACCTTATATAGTTGCAGTTACCGCTAACGCTCTCAAAGGTGAAAAAGAACGCTGTTTAGCAGTAGGTATTAATGACTTTATTACAAAGCCTATAGAACTCAATGCGCTTGAAGATACTTTAAAACGCTGGAGCGACAAGCAAGCTCCTAAGCAAGCGCTAGCTCCTCAACAAAACACTGCATTGCCAATAGATATGGATGCAGTCGCCAAATACGTAAATGGCGATAAAGCAAAACAACTTCGCTTTTTCAAAATGTATTTAGAGCAAAGTCAAAGTTTAATTAAATCAATAAATTCAGGCGTTATGGTTAACGACCTAGCAGAAATAATTGAGGGTTGCCATCAACTCAGATCTATTTCTAAAACCATTGGGGCAGAAACAGTTGGTAAGCTTGCCGGTGCATTTGAAGATAAATGCAAAGCGGACGAACTAACAACTGATGAATTAATTGATTTACGCGACCAGTTAGAAATTGAATATTCTAAAGCGGCTCAGTTTTTAAAAGAGCAAGTTAGAAAGGCTGAGGAACAAAACGAAGAGTTTTAGCAGTTAATAGCTAAATAATTAGCAATAAAAAAGGGGCTTTTAGCCCCTTTTTTAATAAGTTATTTATTTTTCTGGCGGTCTATAGCCTTCAATTTCTACGTCTTTACCTTCAAACAGAAAGCCAACCATTTGCTCTTCTAAAAATGTACGATGCTCTGGGTCCATCATATTTAAATGCTTTTCGTTAATTAGCATAGTTTGTTTATGTTGCCATTGAGCAAAAGCTTCTTTAGAGATGTTATTAAAGATCTTTTCACCAAGCTCACCCGGGTAAAGTTGAAAACCAAGGCCTTCGGCTTCTTTTTGTAACTTTTGACAAAATACAGTACGTGCCATAATTAATTTCTCTTAAGCGTTAAATGCAAACAGTTTAACCTATTGGTGCAATTTGTTTAACCAACTTTTTAGTTGGTGCAGCCAAACCCACTTCTACTGATTGATCTAGCGGGTACCAAACTAGCTGGCGTTCGTTAATCACATCCGGGATTTGTTTAAGATTTAATATATGTGGGTTAATAGTCAGCTCAAAGTGAGAAAATACATGGGTGAATGGTACCAATGGCTCAAGTTCTGATTTAAAGCCATGTTGAACTAAAAAGTCATTTAGCTGTTTACGCTCAGCAAACTCAAAAAAACCAAACAATCCCCCCCAAATACCAGAGCTAGGGCGTTTTTCCATAAGGACCTTATCGTCACATTTTATAATTAGCTGATGACAGCTTTTTTTAGGCACTGCTTTTTTTGGCTTAGAATGAGGAAATTCTTTAACCTTACTAGCATTAAACGCACCGCAGCGGCTGTTTAACGGGCACGGCTCACAATCAAAGCGGCTACGTGAACATAAGCTTGCACCTAAATCCATCATAGCTTGGTTGAATTCAGTCACATTATTTTTAGGTGTTAATTGCGACGATAAATGCCAAAGCTGGTTTTCTACTTTTTTTACCCCATACCAGCCCTCCACCATAAAATAGCGTGCCAATACTCGCTTTACATTACCATCTAAAATAGGGTGATGCTGACCAAGCGATAATGACAATACAGCCCCTGCTGTAGAGCGCCCAATACCGGGCAAATCCATAACTTCCTCAAGCGTTTGAGGAAACAGCCCGTTGTATTTATCGCGAACTATCTTTGCTGTTTTATGAAGGTTTCGCGCGCGGGCGTAATAACCTAAACCAGTCCAGTGGTGAAGAACCTGATCTTCTTCGGCATTCGCCAAAGCGATAATATCAGGAAAGCTTTTCATAAATTTTTCAAAGTATGGGATCACAGTAACAACTTGAGTTTGCTGGAGCATAACCTCAGAAACCCACACTTTATAAGGTGTTTTACCCAATTGCCACGGCAGTGTTTTTCTGCCATGAAGGTGATACCAATCAACTACTTGTTTTGAAAACCAGTGAGACTGCTCTTTATTTAAGTCCAACATATTATACTTTTACTCATGCTCAATGGCGGGTCAGTCTATTGCAGTGAGTAAAAAGATCAAGCTATAGAGGCTGTAAAACCAGCTAATACTTGTGATTGAGGCCATCGTCAGGGATAATATGCAACCATTTTTAAACACATTGTTTTGTCAGGCCAATTAGATATGAGTGAATCAAGCAATACCAACCTAGAGCAAGCTAAGCAAGAAGGTAAATACATCCGCACCATTCGCAGTTTTGTAAAACGCGAAGGTCGATTAACCAAAGGCCAAGCCGCTGCAATCGAAAAATGCTGGCCAACAATGGGCTTAGAGCATAAAAACGGCATGCTTGATTTAAGCCAAGTATTCGGCAACAACAATGATGTAGTCCTAGAAATAGGCTTTGGTATGGGCAAGTCGCTTGTCGAAATGGCTAAAAATGCTCCACACCTAAACTTTATTGGTATTGAAGTACACCGCCCAGGCGTTGGTGCATGTTTAATGGATGCCGACGAAGCGGGCGTAACTAATTTACGTGTGTTTGAACACGATGCTGTAGAAGTGCTTGCTGATTGCTTAAGCGATGAGAGCCTAACTACATTGCAATTATTCTTCCCAGATCCATGGCACAAAAAGCGCCACCATAAACGCCGTATTGTACAAACTGAATTTGCTGAAAAGCTTCGCTCAAAATTAAAAATAGGCGGTGTTTTTCATATGGCTACTGATTGGGAGAACTACGCAGAACATATGCTAGAAGTAATGCAAGCGGCTCCGGGTTATAAAAACCAATCAGAAACAAACGACTACGTACCTCGCCCAGATTTACGTCCTCTTACCAAGTTTGAGCAACGCGGCCACCGATTAGGTCACGGCGTTTGGGACTTAATGTTTGAGCGCACCAAGTAATTACACATTTATATTAATTTAACACATAGTAAGGCAAAGCCATTTATGAGCGTATTAACCAACCCAAGTTTACTGTTACTTCGAAATAGCGAGGCATTAACGGGTAAATCTATATTGGTGGTCAACTTTGTTCAAGATGGCTTTTTAGCTGAGCTTAAAACGCTGAATCCAAATAGTAAAATTACAGCGTTTAGCTATAACCATGCTAATGGTGAATTTGCTAAAAACACTCATGGCGTTGATGTGAGCGTTAACCACACCATTACCGGTAGCGACTATGACTTAGTTATTCTTTATTACCCTAAGTCAAAACCAGAATTGCTAATGGCGCTTGATAATATACGCGCGGTAATAACAAGCGATGCCGAGTTATTAGTGGTTGGCGAAAATAAGAGTGGTGTTAAATCGATTGAAAAACAATTAGCAGGCAAAGCTCAATATAGTAATAAGATTGATTCGGCTAAACACTGCGTACTTTACTCATTTTCTCAAATTGAGCTTAATGCGCAATTTGATATTAGCCATTACCATAAAACATTTACCGTTAGTATTGCCGATACATCATTTTCAGCTATCAGCGTACCTGGCGTGTTTAACCATGGCTGTTTAGACGCTGGTACCAAAATGCTACTCGAAAACGCGCCTTCACCTAAACAAGGTAAAGTACTCGACTTTGGTTGCGGTGCTGGCTTAATTGCGACCTTTCTGGGTTTAAAAAATACAGCGCTTGAATTTGTATGTAGTGACGTAAGCGCACTTGCAACCTATGCAACAACTCAAACTTTAAAGTTAAACGGGGTAACTGGTGAGACAATTCTCAGTGATGGCCTTAAAAATATTAGTGGTAAGTTTGATTTAATAGTGAGCAACCCGCCGTTTCACACAGGAATTGCAACAGACTACAGCGTTGCTGAAACGTTTTTAGCTAACGCAAAACAACATTTAACTAAAAACGGAAAACTAACCATTGTGGCAAACAGCTTTTTAAAATATCCGCCAATTTTAGAAACACAATTTGAAACTTATCAAACTGTATTCAAAAACAATAAATTTGCCGTTTATAGTAGTTAAATTTTTTATATTTTAAGTTGAGCATTCTGCGTGCTCAACTTAGCAATAAAATATTACCTATTATTTTTATTTTTTTGTACCACAGTGTTTCTTCTTTGCTAGACTAATAAAATAATAAAACTCAATGACTCAGGCGACACTCAAATAATGCCTAGAAAAGTTCATCAAAGCAGTATTCGTAAAGCACTCATAAATCTAATAATGCTTATAACTGCTATTTGCTTGTCATTATCGATTTCTATATCGACCTACCTAAGTGTTAAAGAACAAAAACAATTAATAGTGAGTAAGCTCGTTATTTTGGCGGAAATAGTTGCTTTTGACGCTGGAAAATCAGTTTTTGAAGATGACAGAGAAACAGAAGAGAAACGCCTTAAATACTTTGAAAAAACTCCTTTAGTTAAAAACATACATGTATATTCTATTGTGCAAGCATCTCAAAAACCTGTTTTTTTTATAAGTTTTAATGCAAAAAAAACGCCACCAGTCCCCCTCAGAATCGATAGCATTGAAGAACTAAAAACACCACGTATAACCCACGAAGATATCGAACTAATAAAGCCAATTTTCCATAATGAAAAGCTTGTTGGTCATGTATACATGCGTGGAAGTCTTGAAAGCTTAGACGATTATATAAAACAAAAAATAGTTGTAGATATCTTACTGACTTTACTGATACTTGTTGTTGTGTATTTTATCGCAATAAATGTTCAAAAAAGAATAGCTCGACCGATAGAGCGGCTTAGCATGCTATTACAAGACGTATCAAAAAATCATAACTACGATGTACGCGCACCAGTAACCGACGTAAAAGAAATATCAGCGCTTTCTAACAGTTTAAACATCATGCTTACACGCACCCAAAAACAATTGACTCGCCATGAAAAAGACAAAGAAGAAATTAAACAGCTTAACCAAGGGCTAGAAGAAAAAGTAAACCAACGAACCATAGCCCTTCGAGAGGCAAATCAGGAGTTATTATCAACCCTTGAGCGTATGCATCAGTATCAAACGCAGATTGTTGAAAATGAAAAAATGGCATCGCTTGGTCAAATGGTTGCCGGTGTTGCACATGAAGTTAACACCCCAATAGGCCTTGGTATTACAAGCTCTACTTTGCTGCGCGATAAGTTAGCCGATTTACAAATTAGCTTTGATGATAAAAAACTGACTTCAAATCAATTAAAACGCTTTATTGACGACGGTATTGAAAACCTAGATTTGATTTACCGTAACTTAAACCGTGCAGCCGACTTAATTTCAACCTTTAAAAAGGTAGCGGTTATTCAAGATGATGACGTAACTACCTACATTAATATTCATAAGTTAATAACAGATGTTTTGACATCAATAAGCTCAGAGCTTGAAGAGAAAAAACCGGTTATAAACATAAATTGTGCGACCGATTTAACCGTAGAAAGCAAGTCAGAACCATTACAACAAGTACTTATACAACTAATAACAAACTCACTACTACACGGGTTCGTTGGTAATGAAAATAATGAAATACAATTTGATGTAGAGTTAACAGGAAAAAAACTCACTATTATTTACAGCGATAACGGCCAAGGCGTAGATAAAAAAATTAAACACAGAATATTCGACCCATTTGTAACCTCAAAAAGAGGACAGGGGGCAAGTGGCTTAGGCATGCACCTAGTTTACAATTTAGTAACCCAAGCTTTAGGCGGCCATATTTTAATTGATTTAGAAAAAAAACGCGGTGCGCGATTCATCATAACCATCCCTTAAAAGTGAAGTGACCAAACACATATATTTACTTGTATTCCTTGAATTACTACTTATTGACCCTATTTATGCTTCATGTGGTAAACAAGTGTAATAGTTATCGTTTATATAGCGCAATTTTTTGAACTTTATTACTTTTGCGATATCACATACATTGATGAAAGATTAGATAGTGATATAATTTAACTTTGAATTAGTCTGATTATTTAACAGCTTTGCGTAGTCAGCCGGTCCATAAATTATCAAAGTAAATGAACTTCATACGTGTATTGATCGATTTAACAGTAGTTTTTGCACGGGCTTTTTGAGCAAACTTTGAACTCTTACTGTTTTATTTTTATCCAACTTGTTTTTTCTTGTTAACAATTGGATATAATCCTATAATCTCTAGTAGTCGGATTTATACTAAATACCGATTTTTTGTAAATAAAATATTCCAAAAAGGTTAATTAATAATGCAAACGCCAGTCATTCTAATCGTAGAGGATGAAGACGTAACTCGACTAAACCTCGTTAGTTTATTTGAAGCTGAAGGTTACAAAGTTATTGAAGCCATTGATGGCGATGACATGCATGACAAGCTTACAAATAACGACGACGTTAATCTCGTAGTTATGGATATCAATCTTCCAGGCAAAAACGGCCTTATATTAGCCCGTGAATTACGCCAAAAACGCAAAGTAGGCCTTATTTTCTTAACAGGTCGTGATAACGATGTTGATCGTATTTTAGGGCTTGAAATTGGCGCTGATGATTACATTACTAAACCATTTAACCCTCGTGAATTGACTATTAGAGCGCGTAACCTTATTACACGTACTGGCCTAAGCGATGATGAATCAGCGCTTGAAACTAATGGTGTTATTACATTTAACGGTTGGGAATTAGACGAAAATAGCCGCTGTTTAACTTCTCCTAATGGCGATGCTAGGCGCTTGCCTAAAGGTGAGTACAGAGCACTGCGATTAATGCTTGATTCTCCAGGTCGTATCTTTAGCCGTGAACAACTAATTAAACATATGACAGGCCGTGAGCTACGTGCAAACGACCGTACTGTTGATGTAACTATTCGCCGTATTCGTAAGCATTTTGAAAGCGATAATTCTACATCAGAGCTTATCAGCACCATTCATGGTGAAGGCTACCGCTTTATTGGTAAAATCGACAGCTAATTAGCGTTTATTCTAATTGCTGTAGAAATAAATGAAGGGCACGTTGTCCTTCATTTATTTTATCTGCCAACACCAGCAGCCACTCCTCAAGCACTTCATCACTCTCATCTATCGCGCCATATTCCATTACTTTTGCATGCAGTTGAACATCGTTCAAACCAACAGAACCTGCGGCACCTTTAAGCTTATGCGCAACCGATTTGTACTCTTCCCTGTCGCCTGTATTTAATGATGTAAGCAATTCTTGTTGATATTGCGGATTTAGCTTTTCAAACAACTGACTGCTGCGCCTAAACACAACTAACCCCATAGAGTTAACAAAGTCTTCTATTGTTTCAATATCTAGCAAATGCGCATCAATACTTTTAAGTGCTTCGTCGGTTACTTTTAGCTGTGGCTCGTTGCATTGAGCTTGCTTAATATCAAATAAGTCAGCGAGCATTTTATCAAGCTTTACTGTATTAATAGGTTTAGCTAAAGCGCCTTGAATAGAAATACCTTCAAGCTCTTCTTCTGCACTTCTCACATTAGCGGTTAGTGCAACAATAGGCAGGTTATCAAAGTGGCTATCAGCACGGATTTGCCTTGCAACTTCATCGCCATTTATATCGGGTAGCTGCATATCAAGTAATACTAAATCTAGGTCGTCTTCGGTATCAACAAACGAAAGTGCATCTTCGCCCGTTTCAGCCCATAGCACTTCATGTCCGCGTTGCTCCAATAAATTAGTGGCTATTTCGGCGTTAAGTGGTACGTCTTCAACGAGTAAAATATAAAGCTCTCGGCCAACATAGCTTTGCTCTGTAGGCGCAATACATAAGCTCAGCGGTATTTGCACTGTAAAGCAACTGCCCTCACCCTCTGTACTGTTTACTGTAATACTGCCTTTCATAGCCGTGACTAGCGCTTTAGTTACCGCAAGACCAATACCTGAACCTATTGCATTAGTGCCTTGTAAATCAGGTGCTTTATAGTACATGTCAAAAATACGAGAAAGCTGCTCTTGTGGAATACCTTGCCCTGTATCTGAGATTTTAATAACTAACCATGGGCCTTCAGGGCGATTTTCACGGCTACATTCGAGTGTGACTTTGCCATGCTGGGTAAATTTCACTGCATTGTTTATCAGGTTCCAAACCACTTGGCGTAAACGAGTAGGATCAAGCAGTGCATATATATCAAGCATGCCATTTCGCTCAATATCAAACTCAAGCCCTTTTTGCTCAGTTATTAACCCTGCAAAATTCACAACATCGTTTATAAAATCAGATACATTAATAGAGTTGGCGGCAATATCGAGCTGCTCTCTGTCTATTTTATCTAAATCTATAATGTCGTTAAAAATATTACCGAGCGTTTCAGCACTTGAAAAAACCGTGTTACACCAACTGCGTTGCTGCTTATTTAGATCGGTATCGAGCAACATACGTGTTAAGCCCACAATACCGTTAAGCGGGGTACGCAACTCATGGCTTAACGTGGCTATAAATTTCCCTTTATCTTTATATGCGGTTTCAAGCGCCTCAGCCGCTTCTTTACGGCTCGTAATATCACGCCCAAAACCAAGTAAACCTATGTAGTCGCCTTCATCGTTTATAAAAGGAAGCTTTCGTAACTCAAACCAGCGCGTTGCACCATCAACTTCATAACCTACATCGATGGTGAGTGCTTTGTGAGTTTGCTCTACCTCTTTATCTGTGCGTAATACTTCAGATAAAAAGTCGTTTGGGAATATTTGTTCAACCGTTTTACCTATAAGCTCACGGCTTGATTTACCCATTACTTCTTCAAACATTTTATTGCAGCCAGCAAATACCCCATTGTTATCGCGGTAATAAAATAGATCGGGGGATGAATCAACAATTGAGCGTTGCAACATGCTTTGCTGAGCAAGCTCTTGCTGTGTTTTTTTACGCTCGGCAATTTCTCTACGCAGTTCTTCAATGGCGCGATGCTTAGCATGAAAAGCCATTTTACGTTCATCTATTTCAATATTAAGCCGACTAATATTATCTTTAAGTGTTTGGTTTAATAGTTTTTCTTGTTTAGTTGCGCTATCTAAGTAAGCGTAGGAAGCATCTAACTGACGAATTGAATTAATAAGTACGCTTATAATTAAAGGTGACACAACAGCTGAAAAAAATACCACGGCCAAAATATCTACAAGAAACAATTCGCCTATAGCTACGTAGTAAAACATGCTCGATAAAATAAGAGACGCCGCTAAAAATAAAGCGTAACAAATGGCAGCTGTTTTAAACTCACCAAATCGCGCTATTGAACTTGAAAGCACCCGAACCCAAGGGCTCAAAGAATAATCGGTCATACGTAGTTTTATCTCTTTGCTGTTTGCTTAAATATAAGAAAGGCAATGCTATTTACAGATTTTAGCATTTTTCTATTCGCTATTTTCATGTTGTGCGACAAAAACAGAAAATATTCATATGCAATTTTAGCGGGCAGTAAAGTCCTCGTTTCAGCCATTGATTATTTCGTGTAAAATAACGCGCCTTATCATTGCCAATAACGAGTAACATAGCATGCAAACCAATATGCCCGATATAGCTGACACCGCTCCTGCATTACAAACAGGTAAATTAGACTGGGTTGGCATGGGTGAAATTGAACTGCCATTTATTTTTGAATCGCGTGATTTAAGCCCTGTTACTGTTAATGCCAAAGCCCGCGCATTTGTTAACTTGCACAAAGAAGACGCCAAAGGCATTCATATGTCGCGCTTATTTTTAGCGCTTGATTTACTCTCGACAGAGCAACAAGTAAATCCTCAAACAATTAGCCAAGCACTAAATACGTTTATATCTAGCCATGAAGGGTTGAGTAATAAGGCACAGATTGAGTTTAAGTTTGAGCTACCACTTCGCCGTAAGTCTCTATTGAGTGGCAAAGCTGGCTGGAAAAGCTATCCAATCACACTTACAAGTACAATTGAAGATAATATCATTAGTTACGAGCTAACCGTTGATGTTACCTATTCATCAACTTGCCCTTGCTCGGCGGCTCTTGCACGCCAGCTAATACAAAATGCATTTAGCGAAAAATTTAAGCAAGACACGCTCAACCAAAAAGAGGTACTTGAGTGGCTTGGCACAACACAAGGCATTGTGGCAACCCCTCACTCGCAGCGCTCAATTGCTAACGTAAAAGTTAAACTCAATAGCAACATTAATGAGTTTGATGTAGTTAACTTAATAAATACCCTTGAAGGCGAGCTTAAAACGCCAGTGCAAGCGGCAGTAAAGCGTGAAGATGAACAAGAATTTGCCCGTTTAAATGGGCAAAATTTAATGTTCTGCGAAGATGCCGCGCGTAAAATTAAAGCAATATTAGAAACAGACGGTTACGCAGATTACTGGCTACAAATAAACCATTACGAATCGCTTCACGCCCACGACGCAGTGGCGGTTGCTGTTAAAGGTATTAATGGCGGGTATAAGGCATAAAACACCTGCGTTAACTTAAATCACCATTCGGTAAATCACATACAATATTTGGGCACGGTACTTGCTTTAACAAAACAGTGTCAATTTGTTGTTATGGAGTTACCGTATGGAATTCGCTTTATTGTCGATTTTAGTATTAGTGGTAGGTGCATCAATTGCCGCGTCAAAATTTAGTGACGACGGCGGTAATCCTTATCCTTTTAAACGTAAACAAAGTGTATTTACGCAAGTAGAAAGCGCCTTTTTAAACCTGTTAGAACGCGCTATTGGCGATCAATATAAAATAGTGAGTCGAGTTAAGCTTATTGATGTGATCGACTGTAAAGAAGGTTTATCACCTAAATCAAAACGTGCCGCTATTGCTAAAGCCAAAAATAAGCAGCTTGATTTTGTGTTAATCGACAAAGAAAAAATGACCATCGTAGCAGCTGTTGATTTAGTAAATAACGCAAATAAAGATGGCCACAAAGCCCAGCGCGACTGGTTTGTAAATGGGGCCTTAGAAGCTGCAGGCATTCCACACATTCGCATGAAGGTAAAAGCGGGCTATCGCCCATCAGAAGTACGCGATGCCATTATGTTCAAACTGGGTAAACCAGCACCAACAGCACAGCGCCCATTACGTAACCGAGTTCACAAACCTGCTGTTTTATCTCCCTCACAAGCTAAAGCCCATTCAACAGCATTAGCCGAAATATAATTATCAGGTGACTAAATTTGCATTAAAGCGAGCATTTTAAATGTCTCGCTTTTTTGTTTTTTATTGCTAACTTCACGTATAATCAAGCTATTCAAACTCAGGAATCAAACACTATGAATGTTGGTATTATTGGCGCAATGGAGCCAGAAGTTAAAATTTTGCGTGAAGCAATGCAAAACCCAGCTATTTTAACTAAAGCAGGTTTTACATTTTACACTGGTGAATTAGCGGGCTGCACAGTAACTCTTGTTCAATCAGGTATTGGTAAAGTAGCATCAAGCATTGCAACTACATTACTTATTGATAATTTTAAGCCTGATTGCGTAATTAACACCGGCTCTGCTGGCGGTTTTGATCCATCATTAAGTGTTGGCGATGTCGTCATATCGTCAGAAGTTCGTCACCACGATGTTGACGTAACTGCATTTGGTTACGAAATTGGCCAAGTACCACAAATGCCTGCAGGTTTTGCTGCACACCCTAAATTAGTTGAAGCAGCCGAGCAAACTATTGCACAAATTAGCGAAGTTAAAACGTTAGTTGGCCTTATTTGTACTGGCGATACCTTTATGTGTGATCCTGTTCGTATTGATAAAGCCCGCAGCGACTTTCCTTCAATGCTTGCTGTAGAAATGGAAGGTGCGTCTATCGCGCAAACCTGTCATACGCTTGAAACTCCTTTCGTTGTTATTCGTTCAATGTCTGATATTGCTGGCAAAGAATCGCCACAGTCGTTTGAAGAATACTTAGAAACAGCATCAATCAACTCATCTAAAATGGTTGTTGCTCTGCTTGAAAAGCTAACAGCTGTAACACTGTAAATGCTTAGCAATATTGTTCAAAACCATTTGGACTTTATTGTATTTATAATAGCGCTCCTTGCTGAGCGCTTTTTACCACTTGTTAGTTGGTACCACCCGAATACCGTTTTAGTGGCCGTATTTAGCGCCATGGGCAAACGTATTTATAATAAACAAAATACAAACAGCTACCACTATTTAGCAGCCATACTTGCAAGCGTGCTGGTGCTCAGTGTTATTTTACTAATTGTTACCTTGCTACTTGAATTTGCATTTTACCCAGAGCTACTTGCGGGCCTTATTTTATACCTTTGCCTTGAAAGCCAAAGCCTCAATAAAAAAGCCCTTCGTATTGCAAAGCTCACTAAACAAAACCAAAAGTCAGCCGCACGCGAGCTATTAAAACCACTGCTTGCTCGTGAAGTCAGCAAGCTTTCAACCACAGGAATTATTAAAGCCCTCATTGAAAGCTTAATACTTCGTACTGCTCGTTATTACTTTGTGGTTATATTTGTTTTTTTACTTTTAGGGCCAGTTGCAGTACTTGGTTACCGACTACTTACCTTGATGCAGCAAGCATGGCGTGGTGATATTTCACCAAACAGCGAATTTTTAAGACCATTAAAGCTTGTTTTATTTGTTATTGAGTATATCCCGGTGCGTTTACTTACACTCACAATTGCTGCGAGTAAGGCCACAAAGCAAAGTGTTCACTACATAAAACACTATGGCCAACACTTCTATCAAACAAATACAGGCTGGTTACTCAGTGCATGCTCTGCATCACTTGGCGTGCAACTAGGTGGACCCGCTATGTACTTTAATAAGCGGCATAACAAAATGCGGGTTGGTACTGATAGGTTACCTAACGCTGACGATGTACCAGCGGTTTTAAATCGGCTTAATCAGGCGCGCGCCTTTTGGGTACTCGTTATTGTGTGTATTGAAATTCTAAAAAGCATTTGAGCTTTACTTAGTAAAAATTGAGTATAAAAAAACCAGCCTAAGCTGGTTTTTTTTATTACCCACACACTTAAGCTACGGTAATGTTTGCAAACTTACGTTTACCTACTTGATAAATAGCGGTTGTGCCTTTTGCTATTTCTAGTTTGGTATCGGTGATTTTTTCTTCACCGTTCAGTTTAACTGCACCTTGTTTTATCATGCGCATCGCTTCTGATGTGCTTGCAACTAAATTAGCTTCTTTTAATAAGTTAGCGATTAAAATAGTGTCTTCTGCAATGGTTACTGTCAGCTCAGGAATTTCATCTGGCAGCGCTTTTTTCTGAAAGCGTTGAATAAAATCGTTGTGCGCAGCTTGTGCATCTTCTTCACTATGAAAACGTGCAATTAGCTCTTTAGCAAGTTCAATTTTGATATCGCGCGGGTTAGTCCCCTGCTCTACACGTTCTTTTTGTGCTGCTATTTGCTCAATCGAAAGGCCACTTAGTAAATCGTAGTAGCGCCACATTAAAACATCACTAATCGACATAACTTTACCAAACATGTCATTTGGTGCATCAGTAATACCGATATAGTTACCTAAAGATTTAGACATTTTTTGAACGCCGTCAGTACCTTCAAGTAATGGCATCATTAAAACAGTCTGTGGCTTTTGGCCCTCAACTTTTTGAAGCTCACGACCCATTAGTAAATTAAAGCGCTGATCGGTACCACCCAGTTCTACGTCAGATTCTAATGCAACCGAATCCCAACCTTGCACTAACGGGTATAAAAATTCATGTATTGCTATTGGCTGCCCGCCATTGTAACGCTTTTTAAAGTCATCACGTTCAAGCATACGCGCAACTGTTTGGTTTGCAGCTAATTTAATCATGCCTGCAGCACCCAGCTTTTCCATCCACGTTGAATTAAAAGCAACGGTTGTTTTTGCCGGATCTAGAATTTTGAAAACTTGTTCTTTATACGTTTCAGCATTGGCAAGAACATCTTCGCGGGTAAGCGGTTTACGCGTCACATTTTTACCGGTTGGATCACCAATCATTCCTGTAAAATCACCAATTAAGAAAATAACTTCATGACCTAAGTCTTGAAAAGTTTTCATTTTATTAATTAGTACTGTGTGCCCTAAGTGTAAATCTGGCGCTGTTGGATCGAAACCCGCTTTGATTTTTAACTTTTTGCCCGACTTTAGTTTTTCAACTAACTCGTCTTCAATTAATATTTCTTCTGCACCGCGTTTTATCTCTGCAAGAGCGGTTTGTAAATCCACAGTCTATTACTCCAAAATTCTGCCAACAAAGAGGGCTACTAGTTGTTTTGTATAACCTTAGTTTAACAAGGGCTAAATCAAACTTATATGTGCAACTAACATAACAAATTTCTACCTAATTAAAACAACTTTTTAAGTGATTAATGCAACTAAATAAAATGCGCACAGTCTGAGATAAATTAAGCGCTAAAAAGGCATATAAAGCCCGATTTTAGCGTAATTCAGCGCGATTTAAAATCTACAAAGCACTGGTATTCGCACAATATTAGGTATATCCTGCAATATTATGTATTTATTATCTTGACAGCAGAAAAAGGCACGTTATGGTTCACGTGGTTAATACCCTCCCCAAAAAACACAAATTGCTTATCTTATGTTTGGTTTCTGCTATTGCCGCTTTAACGTTTCTTCCATCTGAGAAAGCAACAGCGTCTAAAGACAACAATGCAAACGCATTAGAGATTGGCAAACGCTACGAGCTTCAAGTGAAAGTCGATGACAACGAAAAACTTACCGAGTTAAATTCAGAGCAAGCAGCAGAAAAGCTTCCAGAGTACGATTTAGTCGACCACAAAGTAAAAACGGGTGACAACTTAGCAATTATATTTAAACGCGCGGGCTTTTCAGCGCAAACGCTTCATAAACTAATCAACACAAACGCAGAAACCCGCAAGCTAACTAAAATTCACCCAGGCGAAGTACTGAGCTTTGCAACAGGTAAAGACGGCGCACTTGAACAATTGCGTTACGTTATTTCTAAAACAGATACGCTGTATGTAACCTTAGACGACGAAGGTAACTACAATACAGCGATAGATAGTAAAGAAATAGAAACCCTGACCAAAACAGCTGGCGGCGAAATTTCTAGCAACTTTTGGACTTCTGCAATTGCAGCGGGTTTAAGCGAACGCCAAATTATGAACTTTGCTGATATTTTTGGCTGGGATGTGGATTTTGCTAACGACATTCGTAAAAACGATCAATTTGGCTTAATTTACGAGTCTCACTATGTTGAAGGCGAATTTATAGGTACTGGTAAAATTATAGCGGCTGAGTTCATTAACCAAGGACAGCGCTTTACAGCAATTAGACATACTGATGGAAACTTCTACACCCCAGAAGGCCGCAGTATGAAAAAAGCATTTTTACGTGCCCCCGTTAATTTTAAGTATATTAGCTCGAGTTTTAATCCACGTCGCTTACACCCAGTTACTGGGCAAGTAAAAGCACACCGTGGTATTGATTACGCTGCACGAACTGGTACGCCCGTTGTTGCATCGGGTAACGGTAAGGTCGTTAAGGCAGGTTACAGCAAGTACAACGGCAACTACGTATTTATTAGCCATGGCACACAGTATGTCACTAAGTATTTACACCTTAATAAAAAGCTTGTTAGAACAGGTCAAAAGGTTAAACAAGGTGATAAAATTGGTACTGTAGGTGCTACAGGTCGTGTAACTGGCGCGCATCTACATTATGAGTTTTTAGTTAACGGTGTTCACCGTAACCCTAAAACGGTTAAATTACCAAAATCAGAGCCTTTACCACGCTCTGAGCTTGCTAAGTTTAAACCTATTGCTGATAACTTTATTGCTCAGTTAGAGCGTAACCGCGAGTTACAACTGGCACTTAAGTAATCAGGCTATCACTGTATTAAAAAGCCCTTGCAGGTTTAACCTACAAGGGCTTTTTTGTGCTTTTTATTTATTAATAATAGTTAGCTCACACAGGGTGCTCTATATTAAAGGCTACTAATCTTAATTTTCCTACAATAGCGATACACGCCTAATTCATTAACACATAAATAAGCTGGATAACTAAAGACCCCATCACTAATGGCCAAATATATTTGCTGTATTTTGTTGCCCCTTCCAGCCCCATTTTGCTTTGATACTTTTCAAGTAATGGGATCAGTATTGCCAATGCTACAAATAAACAAACTAAAATAATAATTACATTCATTGAAAACCCTTTTTATGGTACTTCGCAGCCTTTAGCGCTTTCGTATAAGGCATACCAATGCTCTCGGCTTAAATGAACATTTATAGCCTCACACGATGCCTTAATACGCTTAGCATTAGTAGTGCCAATAATGGGTTGAATCGACGCTGGGTGGCGCAGTAGCCATGCAAGTACAATAGCCTCTGCAGAGGTACCATAAATTGCAGCAAGTTTATTTACTAAAATACTTGTGTTGATATCGGCTTGCGACGCATTTGATAAATCACCGCCGGTATACAAACCTTGGCACAAGCTCCCCCAACTTTGTATTTGAATGTCAAAGCTGCGGCAATATTCAATATTACCAGGCGTAAAGTTAATGTCTTTCCCGTCGCTATTGCCAGCATACAAGCCTTCATCTATAAATTGATGTTTTTGTAAGCTGGCCTCTATTTGGTTAGCTACAATAGGCATATCAAGAGCATACTGCAAAAAGTTCATTTGGTGTTGCTGCATGTTTGATACGGCAAAATGTTTTACTTTGCCACTTTCTTTTAAACAGCTAAATACACGTGCAACTTCATCAACTTCCATCAAAGGATCTGGGCGATGTAACATGAGTACATCAAGGTATTGCGTATTTAATCGCTTAAGTGAGTTTTCTACAGACTGTTCAATCCAATCGGCTGAAAAGTCATATCGCTTAGGCCCTTGTTCATCAGCAAACTTTATACCGCATTTAGACTGAATGTATATGTGCTCTCTCAGCTCTGGGCGCTCACTGAGTGCTTGACCAAATACCTGCTCTGCTTTGCCAAAAGTGTATATATCTGCGTGATCAAAAAAATTAATACCGCCTTCAATCGCGTTATCAATGCACTCGTGGGTTTGTTTAAGGTGCGTGCTGGTAATCGGGTCTTTATTCCAACCGCCTCCCAACCCCATACATCCAAATACAAGTTTACTAACATTAGGTAAGTAGTGAGCTAATGGAGTGTGAAGCATAATGACTATCCTTAAAATTGCGAAGAGCCACCACTTTAAACAAAAACTTCAAAACAAGAAACCATTAACGAACAGAAGTTTCGGACAAAAAAAAGCGCAGTAAACTGCGCTCAATGGTTGGTTGAAATCTAAAATCAATTTAGCCAACAAGTGCCAACAAAATACCTGCGGCAACAGCACTGCCTAAAACGCCCGCCACATTAGGGCCCATTGCGTGCATAAGTAAAAAGTTATGTGGGTTATTTTCAAGCCCTACTTTATTAACTACACGCGCAGCCATAGGAACGGCTGACACACCAGCGGCACCAATTAACGGGTTGATAGGTGTTTTAGATATTTTATTTAAGCCTTTAGCCATAAACACACCTGATGCTGTACCAATACCAAAAGCAAGCGCACCCAGCACTAAAATACCAATAGTCTCTACTGTCAAAAAGTCATCTGCAGCGAGCTTAGAGCCAACCGCCAACCCTAAAAATATAGTGGTTATATTGATAATTTCGTTTTGCGCACTGTTACTTAAGCGGTCAACAACACCCGATTCACGCATTAAGTTACCCAAACAGAACATACCTACTAGCGGTATTGCCGCTGGTAAAAACATGGCTGTTGCAGTAAGTACCATAAGTGGAAAAATAATTTTTTCCTTTTTAGATACTTTACGTAGCTCAGGCATTTTAATTTGTCGCTCTTCTGGTGTAGTGAGTGCACGCATAATAGGGGGCTGAATAATTGGAACTAGCGCCATGTATGAATAAGCCGCTACCGCAATGGCACCTAGTAAATCAGGTGCTAATTTTGAGGCTAAAAATATTGCCGTTGGACCATCAGCGCCACCAATAATAGCAATAGCCGATGCATCTTGAAGGGTAAACTCAAAACCCGGAATAAAGTTGAGTAGAATTGCGCCAAATAAGGTCGCAAAAATACCAAACTGAGCCGCAGCTCCCAGCAATAACATACGAGGGTTTGCTATTAACGCACTAAAGTCAGTTAGTGCACCAACCCCCATAAATATTAATAGTGGAAAAATACCGGTATCTATACCCACATAGTAAACTGAGTACAAAAGCCCACCAGGGTCTGATAGTCCAGCAACCGGAATATTAGTTAATATCGCGCCAAAGCCAATTGGTAATAAAAGCAGTGGCTCAAAGTTTTTAGATATCGCTAAAAACAATAACAAACAGCCTACTGCAATCATTATCAAGCCAGGAAACGTAAAGTTAGCAAGGCCAGTAGCATGCCAAAGGTTTAAAAGACCTTCCATTTACATTTACTCCTTAAGCCAGCGCAATAATTGCGTCGCCCGTGGTCACTGAGTCACCCTCAGACACAAGCACTTCAGCAATGGTACCAGTATGCATTGCGCGAACTTCAGTCTCCATTTTCATGGCTTCCATAATCACAACAACATCACCTTCGTTTACAACTTGGCCGGCTTTTACTTTTATTTTAAAAATATTACCTGCTAAAGGTGCATTTAGCGTTTCACCCGAAGCCACTGAAGCAGACTGAGGTAAGTGCTCAGAATCTTTTAACGTTACCTCTTTAAGCTCACCGCCTTGCGCTACGACAACGTCGTAAACCTTACCGTCTACCTTAACGCTGTATTGCTCAGCCTTAACACTGTTACCTTTGGCTGACACCTTAGCTGGTGACTTACTTGAATTATCTTCTACGCTAGGGACTGGTTCAAACGCATCTGGGTTGTTACGGTTTTTGATAAACTTCAAACCAACCTGAGGGAACAGTGCATAAGTAAGTACGTCGTCAATTTTATCATCAGCGAGTGTTAAACCTTGTTCTTGCGCTTCTTTTAATAGCTCAGCTTCAAGCGTTTCAAGTTCAGGCGCAATATTATCAGCTGGGCGACACGTAATAACGTCGCTACCATCAAGTACTCGCTCTTGTAGCTCTTTATTCATTGGAGCTGGGGTTAAACCGTACTCACCTTTTAATACACCTGCGGTTTCTTTTGTGATTGTTTTGTAACGCTCACCGGTTAATACGTTAAGTACTGCCTGCGTACCTACAATTTGCGACGTTGGTGTAACAAGTGGAATAAAGCCTAAATCTTCGCGTACACGCGGTATTTCAAGTAACACTTCGTTAAGCTTATCGGCAGCACCTTGTTCTTTAAGCTGGTTTTCCATGTTAGTTAACATGCCACCTGGTACTTGAGCCAATAAGATTCGTCCGTCAACCCCTTTAAGGCTACCTTCGAATGCAGCGTATTTTTTACGTACATCTCTAAAGTAAGCAGCAATTTCTTCAAGTTGGTTTAAATCGAGTTCGGTATCGCGTGCGGTACCTTCAACAATCGCTACAATTGTTTCTGTTGCTGAGTGACCGTAAGTCATACTCATAGAAGAAATAGCGGTATCAAGCATATCAATACCGGCATCAATAGCTTTTTGATATGTAGCGGTGCTTAAACCTGTTGTAGCATGGCACTGCATAGCGATTGGAATAGACACCGTTTCTTTAAGCGCTTTTATAAGCTCTTCTGCATCGTACGGTTTTAATAAACCCGCCATATCTTTAATACAAATTGAATGACAGCCAAGCTCTTCTAGTTGCTTAGCTAAAGTTAGCCACATATCAAGTGTATGAACAGGGCTTACCGTGTACGAAATAGTACCTTGAGCATGAGCACCTACTTTTACAGCCGCTTTAATCGCAGTTTCTAAGTTACGCACATCATTCATTGCATCAAAAATACGGAACACGTCAACGCCATTTTTATGTGCGCGCTCTACAAACTTTTCAACTACATCATCAGCATAATGGCGGTAACCTAATAAGTTTTGACCGCGTAATAGCATTTGCTGTTTAGTGTTTGGCATCGCTTTTTTTAGCGCACGAATACGTTCCCATGGATCTTCACCTAAATAGCGAATACACGAATCAAATGTTGCCCCACCCCACGACTCAATTGACCAATAACCTGCATCATCTAGTTTGCTGGCAATCGGTAGCATGTCGTCTAAACGCATACGAGTGGCAAGTAATGACTGATGAGCGTCACGTAGAACCAATTCTGTTAATTTTAATTTAGCCATGTGTGAGCCCCTTATTTGTTATTTAATTTGTACTGAGCAATGGCAGCACTAATAGCAGCGATGTGCTCATTTGGCACACCTTGAGATTTAAATGATGGTGATTTAACTGGAGCCGCAACGTCAGCAGGGCTAAAACGCGCCACCAAGTTAGACATAATTGTAACTGCGCCAATTAATATTGAAAGAAAGACAAACACCCCAACCATTCCTGTTAGCATTAAGCTACCAGCAGTTGCAAGTACAGCACCTATATCCATTCTTCTCCCCTTGAAACCCATATCGAAAAATAAAAAGTCGATTTAGTTAAATATTTATTCACTAGATAATAACAAAACAAATACCTTTGTCTAGCCATTGTAAATTGGTAAAACCAATTAAAATAAAAATAACATATAACCAAATTTATTAACCACAGTAAAAACCCTTACTCATCAACACCCCATAATACACAGAAAAAATACTCACTATATCTATAAGCTATAGGTAAAGTTTAAACAAAGCCTATTTTTGCGTACTCTACTAAACCTACTGTGAGTCATAAAATGTAGAGAAAATAAAATTTGTTAATTGGTCTTACCAAACATAGCTTTTCGGTGGCGATATATTTTTGTGTGTGAATAAGTTACACAACCCAACGTAAAAGTTACCAATCAAGCAAACTCAAAAACACAGAGAAAACACATAAACAACTGATATTAAACAAAAATATATCTTGGCACGCAACTAGCATTAACTATTGTGTACAAATTTGATAACCAAGGAGAAAACAATGTTACGCTGGACAATCACATTTTTAGTTATTGCTTTAATCGCTGCAGTGTTAGGTTTTGGTGGCATCGCGGGTGCAGCAGCTGGCATAGCAAAAATTATATTCTTTATTTTTATAGTACTTTTAGTTATTTCGTTAGTTTCAGGTGCGCTGCGTGGTAAATCGCCCAGGTAGGCATATACTCAACTAACACTACAATTTTATTTATTTACAAGGAATTACACTATGAACTCTACAACTTTAAAAGCAGCACTAATTGGTCTTTTCGCAAGTTTTTTCATCATGGGTTGCCAAGATAACAACGCAGAAGAAGCTGGTGAACGTATTGATGAAGTAGTAACAGATGTACAAAACTCTGTTGAAGATACGTGTGAAGAAGTAAAAGAAGGCGTAAACGCTGAAGAAACTAACTGTTAATAGTTAGTATATTAAAAAAACGGCCACCTGGCCGTTTTTTTGTGCCCGAAATAAATGCACGCATTATAAAGCTGCTCATTTATAAGCGAACTTGCTAAAATATATAAAACGATTTTTAAAGCAAGGCACTATGTCATTTTCAACTACCTACACACTTGATAAACCCTACTTTTATGAATGCTTTGACGAGTCACTTCCTTACAGTAAACGCGCGCAGCCTAAGTATTTTTTACTGGTACTATTAGTTTCGCTTGGTTTATTTAGCATTTACGGTTTAGCTGATCATTATTTAGGAACATTTTTGATCATGGTTGCTGTACTCGAATGCGTTGCTTTTTATTATCGCAGGCCATGGTGGGTAACCAGACAAATGTTTAGCAGAGCATCAGGCTCAGAGGTTACGCTCACTTTTGATGATGAAGGCATTAAATCGGCAAACCATTACAAAAGCTACCAGCTCGCTTGGCAAGACATCACTGAAATAATCGAAACACCACAGGGCTTATTGATAAAAAATAAAAACAACATGCAATATATCTCTAAGCAAATACTCACAGATGAAATGCTCGACTTTATAAACAAAAAAGCCACTCAATGAGTGGCTTTTTGGCTTAGCTAAATAAATTATTTAGTTAAGTATACGTGTTGATTAAGCATTGCCCGGATTAGGGTTAGACTTTTCAGCTTGTATACGCATGTAAATCTCTTCACGATGCACTGAAACGTCTTTTGGTGCATTTACACCAATTCGAACTTGATTTCCTTTAACTCCTAAAACGGTCACTGTTACTTCGTCACCGATCATAAGGGTTTCACCTACTCTACGAGTTAGTATTAGCATTCTCTTGCTCCCATGTTCCAATAAAAATTATAAGATTCCGCTTATCCATATTAATGAAAAATAGACTAAAAAGTAAGTAAAAACTCACTATCTATCTACTTTCCGTTAAAAATACTTTGTGTAATGCACGAACAGCCAGTTCGAGGTACTTTTCATCTATTAAAACTGAAATTTTAATCTCTGATGTAGACACTAAAACTACATTAATATTTTCATTTGCTAAGGCATCAAAAAATAAACTAGCAACACCCCAGTGCGATTTCATTCCCATACCAACAGCAGATACTTTTGCAATGGTTGTTAGCCCGATTATATTTTCAGCACCTAAAGACACCTTTTGCTCGGTTAGTAACTCTAGTGCTTGCGGGTAGTCGTTCGAATGCACAGTAAAAGCATAGTCTATTTTTTCAAAGATATGATTAACTTGATTAATCATATCTATTTCGATGCCGTTATCAGCAAAAAGTTTCAATATTTTTACAAGATTTTGAGTGCCGCTTTGCACACCCTGTACCTTAATTAAGCACTCATCTGTATTAAATGCAATACCCGAAACAACTTTACTTGGCATATCGTCTTCCTCAAACGTAATCAATGTTCCTTCATCGGGGTTAAAGCTCGAAAGCACCCTTAATGGAACATTGTGTTTACCTGCCGCCTCAACAGAACGAATATGCAATACTTTAGCACCTAAGCTTGCTAACTCTAGCATTTCAGCAAAGGTCACTTGGCTCATTCTTCGTGCGTTAGGTTCAACCCGAGGATCTGTAGTATATACGCCGTCAACATCAGTATAGATCTGACATTCATCAGCTTTTATAGCCGCAGCTATTTCTACAGCCGACGTATCAGTACCGCCTCTGCCAAGGGTTGTTATATTGCCTTCAACATCACGCCCCTGAAATCCGGCAATAATAGCAATACGGTTATGCTCAAGTTCATGCTTTAAACGTGTAGCTGCAATGTCTGTAATGCGGGCTTTACCGAACATATTATCGGTTTGAATATTAACTTGATCAGCTAATAGGCTAACGGCTGAATGGCCGCGTTTGATAATAGCCATAGCCAATAACGAAACCGATACTTGCTCGCCGGTACTAATTAGTACGTCGAGCTCGCGGTTACTAGGACGGGAATCTATTTGTTTGGCAAGGTTAATTAAGCGGTTGGTTTCTCCCGACATAGCCGAGAGCACTACAACCACTTGATGACCTTGTTGCCTAGTTTTAACAACAAGGTCGGCGACCGCTTCTATTCGCTCTATTGAGCCAACCGACGTGCCGCCATACTTCTGTACAATTAACGCCACTTAGGCTTAAGTACGCTCAGTTAACCAAGCAGTAACGCTATCAAGTGCAGCAGCAAGGTTTTGTGGCTCAGAACCACCTGCTTGTGCCATGTCAGGGCGACCACCACCTTTACCGCCTACTTGAGAAGCCATGTGGTTTACAAGCTCACCGGCTTTTACTTTACCAGTTAAGTCTTTAGTCACACCGGCAATTAGACTTACTTTTTCACCGCTGGCAACACCGAGGGCAATAACACCTGAGCCAATCTTGTTTTTAAGGTCGTCAACCATACCACGAAGCGCTTTAGACTCAGTGCCTTCAACATTTGCAACCAATAGCTTAACGCCATTAATTTCTACAATCGAATCAAGTAACGATGCACCTGCTGCGCTCGCTAGCTTATCGTTAAGCTGAGCAATTTGCTTTTCAAGGCCTTTAGACTTCTCAAGAAGCGCAGTTACTTTTTCAAGTACTGATGCGCTATCGCCTTTCACAAGCGCTGCTACATCGCTAAGCTGTTGCTCTTGCTCACTTACATAAGCAATCGCATCTGCGCCAGTTACTGCTTCTATACGGCGAACACCTGCAGCAATACCGCTTTCAGATACTATTTTGAATAAGCCAATATCGCCAGCGCGTTCAACGTGTGTGCCACCACAAAGCTCAATTGAGTAATCGCCAATGGTGACTACGCGTACTTCGTCGTCGTACTTTTCGCCAAACAGCGCCATAGCACCTTTCGCTTTAGCATCATCAATAGCCATAAGCTCAGTATTAAGTGCAAAGTTACGGCGAATTTCGTCGTTAACTACACGTTCAATGTCACGAAGTTCGTCTTTAGTTACGGCTTCAAAGTGCGAGAAATCAAATCGTAAACGATCCGATTGAACTAACGAACCTTTTTGGCTTACATGTTCACCTAATAACTGACGTAATGCTTCGTGTAAAATATGCGTAGCTGTATGGTTTTTCTTGATGTTCTCACGACGATCATCATCAATAGTGGCATCCACTTTATCGTTAACACCAATACGGCCTTGTACTGTACCGTGGTGCGCAAATGCATTACCTAGTTTAGTAGTGTTAGTCACATTAAACTCGCCACCAGCCACTGTAATTGTACCGGTATCACCCGTTTGGCCACCAGATTCTGCGTAAAACGGTGTGCGATCTAGTATTACAATGCCTTCTTGGCCATCTTCTAATAACTGTACGGCCTCACCACCGGCAAACACTTCAACCACTGTCGCGCTGTAATGCGTGCTGTCGTAGCCTTTAAAGTCAGTGTGTTTATCTGATTTTAACTGCTCGTTGTAATCGGCACCAAATTTACCAGCTTGCTGCGCAGTTTTTCGCTGTACAGCCATGCATTCTTCAAAGCCTTTATGATCAATGGTCATTTGGCGCTCACGCGCAACATCGGCGGTTAAATCGGCAGGGAAACCATACGTATCGTAAAGTTTAAATACTAAATCGCCTGGGATCACATCGCCCTTAAGGTCGCTTAAGCTTTCTTCTAAAATAGCTAAGCCACGCTCAAGTGTTTTACCAAATTGCTCTTCTTCAATACGCAGTACTTTTTCGATAATTTCTTGTTGCTTAGCAAGCTCTGGGTACGCTTGACCCATTTGCTCAATAAGTGCAGCAACTAATTTAAAGAAAAACGCGCCTTGTGCGCCAAGCTTATTACCATGGCGTACCGCACGGCGAATAATGCGACGAAGTACGTAACCACGGCCTTCGTTAGATGGCATAACACCGTCGGAGATTAAAAACGCACATGAGCGAATATGATCCGCTACTACGCGAAGCGACTTATCGTCCATATCTTGCGCGTTAGTGACACTCGCCGCCGCTGCAATTAAGCCTTGGAATAAATCGATTTCGTAGTTTGAATGCACGCCCTGCAAAATAGCAGAAATACGCTCAAGGCCCATGCCCGTATCAACAGATTGCTTAGGTAATGGCAGCATAGTACCGTCGCTTTGACGGTTGTACTGCATAAATACGAGGTTCCAAATTTCGATAAAACGGTCGCCGTCTTCCTCTGGAGAGCCTGGAGGACCACCCCAAATATGCTCACCGTGATCGTAAAATATTTCAGAACACGGACCACATGGGCCTGTATCACCCATAGACCAAAAGTTATCTGAGGTAGCAATACGAATAATGCGATCTTCACTTAAGCCAATATCTTTTGACCAGTACTCAAATGCTTCTTCATCATCGTGGTAAATAGTAACAAGCAGTTTTTCTTGAGGTAATTTAACAACCTCAGTTAAAAACTCCCACGCAAACTTAATTGCTTCTTGCTTAAAGTAGTCACCAAAACTGAAGTTACCTAACATTTCAAAAAATGTGTGATGGCGCGCCGTGTAACCCACGTTTTCTAAATCGTTATGTTTACCACCGGCACGCACACAACGCTGCGAGCTTGTTGCACGTGTATATGGGCGAGATTCTGCGCCTAAAAATACATCTTTGAATTGCACCATACCGGCATTGTTAAACAATAACGTGGCATCGTTACCCGGAATAAGCGAGCTTGAAGGAACAACTTGGTGTTGCTTGCTGGCAAAAAAGTCTAAAAACTGTTGCCTAATTTGTGCGGTAGTCATGTGCTGCATGTGAAAATCTCACCTGTATTTACTGTGATTGCATTGCAAAATCGATTTGTTCGTAGCTAAAACCTCGATACATTAAGTAGCGCACGCGCTTAGCCTTGTCTTTGTAATCGAGGTTTGCCGGTGTATTTGAATATTTTTTGTTATACGCATCCTGCGCAAGCTCAAACCAGTCTATTTCAAGCTCTTCAACTACTCTTTCAAGTAGCGAACGGTCAATCCCTTTGCCCATGGCCTCGCTTTGAATTCGCTTAAGCCCATGGCATTTAAAAATGTGTTTTCTTACAAAGCCTTCACAGTAACGTTGCTCGTTTATAAAGTTGTGCTTTTCGCACCAATCAAGCAAGTTTTCGATAAACTCATCTGTGGCTTCTTTTTGCTGTAATTTAAAGGTTAACTCACGACGCGAGTATTCTTGGCGCCCGAGTAACCAAAGTACATAATTTTTTAATTTTTGTTTTAACTTATCATCCATTAAGCGTCAAAGCGTCCGCTTGTTTCACTGCTTAGTGGCTTAACATTTTTGTCGTCACTTGGTGGGACAATCGGCATAAAAATCGCCTGATAAGAAACAAAAAAACTAATGTAGCAAATCGGCATTAAAATCAACAGTGGTAAGAACGATAAGAACATAGAAACCGCCATAAATAGTACGCAAATAACGCCAAAAACACTCAACGGAAACAAATTATGATAAAAAACCATAAGCGATTGCTTAAGCGCCGTTAAAATACGTTGCTCTTTATTAAAATAAACAAGCGGTACCGCATAGGCAAAGGCCGTTAAATAAATAAGCATGGCCATAAAAAATAAAATAACACTCGCACCCGAAATACTCGCAATAGTTTGCTCAAGTGCAGCTTGAGGTTCAAGCCCTGGCTGGCTCATAATTGCCACGGCATCGGCAAATAAACCGTTTGCTAATAACGCCATTAAAATACCCGCACCCATTTGGTATAACGCCAAACGTACCAAGCCTAAACGGTTTCCTTTAGCTGAAAATGGCTTAAGAATGTCAGCCAACATTATTTTACCGCCTTGCTGTTTGGTCAGCACTGCTTGGTAAAAGCCAGCAGTTAAAAAAGGCGTAGCCAGTGCAGCAACCACTTGCAGTAAAGGTAAAAACAACGACAGTAAGCCCACAATGCCAATAAATAAATGCATAAAAATAAACGTCATTGGCTGGGTTTTAAAAATAAGCCATCCCGCTTTTAACCACTTTAGCCCGGCATCTGCTTTAAATACTCGTAATTGTGTAGACATACTTGCTCTTAATTTATAACGAAACACGCCAAGTATAACTTGGCGTTGGGTGGGATCACAGAGGCAGACCAGTAATATTAAGGTTTTTTAATTTTTTTAATATCTAGCATATGTGCGCCATGCTTTATTTTGGTTTCTAAGTAGGCTTTATTACCTGCTACACCCGCCTTTATGTGTGCGTGTGTACCAATAACTGTATCAACTTCAATACCCGCATCTTTCAAAGCATTGAGTTTTTTAGGATTGTTGGTCATTAATTTAACGTGCTTTAAGTTAAGCGCATTAAGCATTAATACCGCATCCGAAAAGTCGCGTAAGTCGTCTGCAAAGCCTAAATGGTTATTGGCCTCGTAGGTATTCATACCTTGCGATTGCAATACGTAAGCATCAATCTTATTGTATAAACCAATACCACGGCCTTCTTGGCGTAAGTAAAGCAAAATACCGCCTTGCTCGTGCATCATTTCAATACATTCGTTTAGCTGTTCGCCGCAATCACAGCGTGACGAATGAAAAACATCCCCCGTTAAACACTCCGAATGCATACGGATAAGCGGTACATCTTGCTCGGTATCGGCGTTGTTAAACACCATAGCAATATGTTCTTGGCCATCTTTTAGGTCAGTAAATGACACTATTTCTGCAGGGATATCACTATTTTTGCCAACATTAAGTTGGACTCTTGCTCTTACTTGCGCCACGACAAATCCAAATATTTAAATAACTACGACACGACAATAAAGTGATAATATCACAAAGGAGTAAAATTAGATCGTAGTACAACATTGTTTATCGCAATTATATGGCGACGACAGCGCCTGTTTTCAATGACTAACCTTAATTAACCCGAACTCGGGATAATAAACCTATCTCTAGCAGCTATTTTCAGCGCTAACTGCGTTGAATGTACTTGCAATAGGCCAGCTATTGACACGTAAACTCGCCTTGTTTTCATTGAAAACACCTGGCTAGAGAAAAAACCTAAAATATCACTACTAGTCAATATTTTAACAAGTCTCTTAACCAGCGTTCTTGTTAAGTAAAAAACACATTAAATCAACATATAACATTGGCTTTTCGTACCTATTTAATGACAATAACTATCATCTGTAGTAAGTTGTTTTTAGTTAAATTTATCTGAATTTTAAATAAAACGTTTAATATCACGAGAGTAATGACATTTAAGTCTACTGCTTTTTAACCAACGCTTTTAGTGAATAAAATTTAAAGTTAGCGCTGTAATTACCACTTAGCATAGAGTTATTATTCAAAGTTCAGGTTCACAATTAATAAGGATCATTATGAAGCCACAACACCTTGCCCTATTTGTTGGATTAAGCTTATCTGCCTTTACAAATAATACACTTGCTAGCCAAACTGACAACGCTAAAGCGGCTTTTTCAACTGCCTATCAAAGTTACCTAAACGCAGTAGAAACAAAACACGATATTGAGCAAGCCGCAAAACGAGCTTACACTACAGGCCTTACTTTTTACGGCGATAAAAGCGACAACACAGCAAACCTTGCTATTAATTATGCTAAAGCCATTACACCGCCAAGCACAACAAGCAACAAAAAAAACATAAGGCAGCAGCGTTATAGCCTTTACTCGCAAGCGTATACAATCTTAGCTGATAACCACGGCAAAAATGCATTACAAACGCTCGACGCACTTTTAGGTAAAGCCGAAAATGCTAAATCAGCGTCTTTGGCAGAAGATCATCTCGAACGTATAATCGATATTGCTAAAGCACAAAATAAACCAAAATTTGTTGCCGATATGCAATTTGAAGCCGCGTCGTTGTTAGCAAGTAAGTTTGCACATAAAAAGTTTCGTGCAGCGCAAAAGTTATTGAACGAAGCCGATGAGTACTACCGTGAAAATTTAGATGAAAACACGGTTGAGCGAATCAAAACAGACTTTTTAGTCGCCTCGTTTGCGCAAAGTAAGAGAAAATATAAAAAAGCGATTGAGCGTTTAAATCATGTTGTTTCGGTATTTGATAGCAACCTAAGCTTTGATCATAACGCCGAACTTACCGCGCACTCAAAACTTGTAAACCTTTACGAAAAAACAGGTCAAAGCGAACAAGCAACTAAACATTGTTTAGCTATTGCCGAAATGGTGCCATGGAAAGACTCACAAGAACAAACACCGGTATACCGCCAACCACCTAAGTACCCAGTAAATAAAGCACGCCAAAATACAGATGGTATTGTTGTTCTTCAGTTTGATGTAGACACTGCCGGATTTGTAAAAAACTCATCAGTAATAAGCTCAGAAGGTGGCCACGCATTTGAAAAGTCAGCATTAGAGGCACTTAAAAAATGGCGTTACGCACCCAAATTTGAAAACGGAAGCCCCGTAGTAGCAAGCACCCAGGTGCAAATAGATTTTAAAATAAACCGCTAGCGGTTTTACAAATAAAAAAGGCGCTATTTAGCGCCTTTTTTATTTTTACTCACGACGCCCTAAAATTCGTAACTAATACGAATAGCACCATCGGCTCTTTTTTCGTTACTGTCACTTGTTTTACCATAGCCCGCATCAAGTATCAGTCTAAAACCACTATTATTTAAGCCGTTAAAGTTATAACTGTATGTAAGCCCAATACCATTTGTGGTTTCATCATCAAATATTTGCCCTAGCGCACATCCAAAAATATTACCTAGCTCGCTAGCAATGTCGTCAGTGTTTGTGCTTTCACATGGTTGGTCGGTATCACGTGCGCCAATAGCCCCAACTAACACACCCAATGCGTGTTTATTGTTATCACTAACTGCGTGTTCAAAACCCACTGAAAAGCCATCATCTAGGCCAATTTTATAGTTTGCGTACCAGCGTTGAGAATTGTTATCTGCCGATAAAGACACTTCAGGTACAACCAAGTAAGGGTAGCCACCCCCAATCGAAAAGCTCACATCATTAGCAAAAGCAGAACCCGAACCAAGTGATAAAACCAGTAGTAATATTTTTGTATTCATAATATTCCTTTTGAGTAAGGATAAATCGTACTCAATTAAGGAACAAAGGGCAATAAAACAAATGTTCGTTAATGTAACAAACTGATAAGAGGCGCTTACATTTTAGCAAGTATGTTATCGCTGGCCGCTTCTATTAAATCAAGTACGTTTTCAAAGCCGTCGTCACCACCGTAATAGGGATCAGGTATGGCACGTGTGCTTTGCTCCCCATACTCTAAAAACAACGCTAACTTATAGTGTAAATGCGTTGGGCACTGCTCTTTTAAATCTGTTAAATTTTGTTTGTCGGCTGCTAAAATTAAATCAAACTCGGTAAAGTCGCTGGTGCGAACTTTACGCGAGTGTATTCCTTTAAAGCTATAGCCGCGCTTTTCACCCGCCGCCATTGAGCGGCTATCGGGCGATTTTCCTTCGTGATAGCCAATTGTACCTGCAGAATCGACCACCACCTTTACACCCAAGGCTTTTGCACGCGCTTTTAAAACCGCCTCAGCAGTAGGTGAACGGCAAATATTACCTAAACATACAATCAGTACTTTTTTCATTGCGGCTCCTTAAATTAGGCTTTAAAACTGTTTTAATATGCTCTCTTCGTAATCGTCAGCATTTAGCGTTAAATTAAACTGCGCGGCAACCGAATCTAACTCAGCTTGCTTAATGGCTAGGTCTTCCATTGTTATGAGGTTGTCGTCTAGCTGCCACAATAAACGCGATCCCGCATAACTGTAATGAATGGCTAATAGTGCAGCAGGGTTACCTTCGCGCCCAGCAGCTTTTAATTTTGGCATTTTACGGGTTATTTTATTAAGTGCCTGTTTTAGCTCCCATACATAAACCACTTCGGTCATATAAGGATGAGTGCGGTATTTATTTAACAACCACCCTATGGCTAAACTTGTAATAACCACACCAGTTAAGTTCCAATGAAAATGGCTTCCGCTTTCATCCGGAAACAACGCAATCAGCGTTTGCGATATAGCTAAGCTCCCCGCCGCAAGCGAGGCTGCACAGCCCACAATGACACGATTTAAATGCTTACGATAACGCGCTTTATTTATTTCAATGAGTTGCATAACAGCCTAAAAAGTTAATAAGTAAAAGAATGCGAAACGCTATTGTAACTAAACCCCGCATTTTTTATAAAAATATTTCACCCCTTTTTGATTTGCCACCCGTTATAGCTATGAAAACCACATAATGAGTTAACTAGGAGCGGCTTATGCACACACTTGAAACCCCAAATAACCCAACATTTATAAAAACATCAACCGCCGTTATTGGTGGTGCAGCAATGACCTTTGCCGCCTTTGCATTTATGCAATACCTAATCAGTGGCGACCAACGCGCACCACTAGACCCTGGCAAAGAAATAACGGTTGAAATATTTAAAGTGCCTGAAGATTCAAAAGTAAGACACATAGATAAAATGCCAGAACCACCTACACCAAAAATGCCGCCTAAAGCGCCACCGCGTGTAACACCGAGTGCCGACCCAATTATGGCAATCAACACGGCGCCGCCATTAATAATGGATGACTTTGGTGACGGTATTAACAATACCCTTAACCGCCCAACGGGAGATGCCTCACCCATTGTGCGCATAAATCCAAAGTACCCAACCACCGCTGCGCGTGATGGAATAGAAGGCTGGGTACAACTTAGCTTTAATATTTCGCCCACTGGCGAAGTAATAGACGCGGTAGTTTTAAACGCCGAACCAAAACGTATTTTTAACCGCGAAGCACTACGCGCTATTAAACGTTGGAAATACCGCCCAAAAGTAATTGAAGGTGTGGCACAATTACAAACAGATCAAACGGTTCAACTTGATTTTAAATTAGATAACTCTATTTAACGGACTAAACGCCTATGCTAATGAGTATTAAAACCTGGTTATTTGAAACGCCCAGCAAAGACTGCATGGCGCGTTATGCAAAAAGTGGAGAAAACCGTTACTTAGAGCAGCTTATTGCCCTCTACAGTAACGATTTATACCACTACCTAGTTACGCAATCTAATACTCACTTAGCATACGACGTAAGCCAGCAAACATGGCTAAAAGTAATTGAAAAGCGCCACCTTTACCAAGCGCAAACCACGCCTAAAGCGTGGTTGTTTAAACTCGCACGTAACACGTTAATAGACGAATACCGCAAACAGCAACACTTTGTGGAGCTTGACGAAAACAGCCTACAACCTTTGCAAAGTGGCAATCAAAGCGAATTAGCACGTAGTGACTCGCACATAGGTGACACACACATTAGTTACGAAGCATTCAACACGGCGCTCAAGCAACTGAGCTTTGTGCAGCGCGAAGCCATCACCTTACAACAAGAAGGTTTTAGCCTTGCCGACATAGAGCTTATAACGCAAAGCAACGCCCAAACCATAAAAACAAGACTGCGCTACGCCAAACAAAACCTAAAACAATTATTAGGAGACAATAATGAACAAGCCTGATGAGCAGTTTGATGAAAAGCTTACAAACCACTTTAAAGCGCGTAAAGCACGTACCACCCTTTCGCATGCTCAACAACAGGCGTTAAAACACAGCGTAGCTCAAAAACAGCCTAAAAAGTTAGGCTTTGCCCTGCAACTCACAAGCCTTACCTGCGCTCTGGGCTTACTGGCCTTTATAGTGCTCGACAGCAACAACGTAATAAATACCGCCCCTAAAACCGTATTAAACACCATAGATATACACGACTACTCGTTTATAACAACGCATGAAATAGATCAAACAGGCAGCTACGCAAGCGCCATAACGCAACAAAAACGCGCGCTCGACACCCAATTAGCAAACGATTTACGCCGCCACCAGCAACGCCACATAGAATACGGCACACTAGTAAAGGTCGACAACGACTGGTACATAGCCAGCTGTCATGACGAGGTGCTAGTGCAAATTAAGCAGTCGCTATTGAGTGATTTAAAGGGAAGGCACGCAGTTGAAAGTAATATCAATACCGGTGATATGCTGGCCATGGCGCATAACAGCAAAGGGCAGATTGTAGGACTTAAACATGCCGGAGTTGGAGCGAAGCAGTGCGAGGCTTAAGTGGTTTGTGCGGTGGTAATTTAAAAATTATTACCACCAAGTAGCTTGTTATTTTATGAATTATTTAAATAAACTCTAATTTTATCTGCTGTAGTGATTTTTTTTCTTTTAATCAATTTTTTATCTAAGACCAATGAAGCAAAAACATCATACTCTTCAGAGTTTGGTAATTCAAAGTGGGTTTTAGCTGTATTAATTTTTGCAATCTGCTCTGTAGAAAAACCACAGATTTCTTTCACACCACTCTCAGATAATAAATCTATTTGACAGGATAGAAACTTTATTAAATCATAATCAGTATCTAGTTCTGAAGCTAACTTAATTATGTTAACTTCTTTGACTCCATCAAACTGCATCTCACAAGCTAAGGAGCTTAAATAAATAGTATCTATTTTAGGACTTTTAAATTCTTCATCATTTAAACTAGCAATTGCTGACACCTTGTTTTCATCGCTGACTTCAGCACTTTCAAAAATAAGTATTCTGCCTTTTAGGGAGAAAAAAGGAATACAATCAAAAGTCATATTTTCTACAAGATAGATTGCATCAAACTTATTATGCATTGCACGAATTAAGGCCTGACCTTTCTTTGATTTGGGTTCTACATACTCAACTAAATGCCCAAACAACTTCTCAGACACCTTATCAGAAGGCTGAATTATTAGTAAATCAGCAAAACAAGAAGATAATTCATCAGAAGAAAAGAAACTACTTTCATTTAAGCTTTCAAAAATGGCCAGTATCTCAGCATTACTAAGAATCTCTAATTTAGCAATGGAGCAAAGCATTTCGTCTTCAAGGTCAGAAAAGTAATTTGTTTCTTCAAACTTATCCTTATTGCACGAAATTAATAATGGAAGAAGAGCTAGTCTATTTTCCTCAAATTCACTTTTAAGTGAATCAGAGTAAATTACTAAACGTTCTTTAATTAAGTACTTATACTTCTCATCAGTTAAATTATCTAAATCATAACCGCTTATATGCTCACTCAGAAGATCTATTAATGACTGGAATGTAGCTTGTTTTTTAACATTAAATAAAATAACACCTGTAAAATCAAAGAGTAGCTCGTCATTGTCCAAGTTTTTAACCGCTAAAAGTAAATCTTCAAGATTAGCTGAAACTACTCTGTCTGCTTCTATATTAAAATCTTCGAAGAAATCACTATCATGATCAATATAAGCAAACATAGTGACTAAATTCTCAATAGAAGGTATGACTTTATCTTGTCTTGAGAGTTCCAAATGAGTTGTGTCATCTAGTTTAGAGCTAATTATATGTTGAAGTTGAAAAGGTATATTGCTTATTAACTGCTCTTTTATTTCAAAGGCGATATCAGACTTTAGCACCTGAATTATTGAGTTCTCGTCCTCAATATCCTCTTTAGTAGTCTCTATCCAATACTTTTCAACTAACAGCTGGAGTGTGTCAGTATCAGCAATACCTATGTTTAGCAGTTCATCTTCAGTTTTAAGGATAAAAGCTAAAGAAAACTTCTTTCTTTTATAAACACATTTAAAATAACTATATAAGCTACCTGAGTTAAGTCTTATGCACCTAGCTTTAAACATAGTTGTATAAACTTCAATCTGGTCATCGTTTTTATGATCAAATTCGACATACTCGAACAAAGGGTCAAGAGAAAGTATATTTCCTAAAATCACTTCTCTCAGCCCCTTTGGTTCGCCTGCTATTTCAACAACAATTTTGGGATTTTCATTTAAATGATTCGCCAAAAAAAGATAATGATTAAAATCTACATCAGAAAAACCTTTACTCTTACATAGTTTAAAGCACCACTCCCCAAACTTATCGGTATAACTCTTGCTTAACTCTAAAAAGTTAAGCCTATTGAATACTAGAATTTCGAGCATTGATGATATATCAATTAACTTACTACTTTCTAACTTATCGATAAACTCAATAAGAAGCTTAGGGTTGTTATCTAATATGCTGCAGATTTGTTTTAAAAATGAGTGATTTTCGGATATTAAATATTCAAAAAGATCAAAGTTTAAAATAGCGGTTTGCGAAAAGCTATTTTCATCCAGTAATTCAGCAATGCCTGCTGGATTATTTAGGGAATATTCAAAATTAGGTTTCTTTCCATAAACAATATTGTTTCTAAAGGTAAAGTCATTACGAGTTAATTTGCCTTCATAGAATATTGAAATATATTTTTGATAGCCCTCATAGATATATCCTTCACGCAACAAGTAGTGAATAATATGATCTGATTTATAGCCTGTAAGACTTTCTCTTTCGCCCTCAAAAAGAGAGCACATTTCCTTGAGTGAAGCACTCTCAACTTTACTTATTAATATTGAAATTTCATTTATTTTACGATTAAGTTGCTCAACTTTTTCATTCGGCTCATCTAGCACATTTAGCTTTTCTAAGTAACTTTGAATCTCCAAATATTCATCATTTTCAGCTAATGATACTAATGTGCCATAGTCAGAGAGCTTTAATTCAAGACCTTCTCGTAAACTTACTAAAACAGAATCATAATCGCTATTATCAATAGTCTTTTGTCCAAATTTCCAACCACGCAGCCCAGGGTATTGACTTGTAATTATTTGAAGCTTCCATCTTATGAGGACTTCATACTCAACATCAGTAAATTTTATCGCATTTTGAATTTTTTCAATTTGCTCTTCGCACCCACGAATGATTGCTTTTTTACATTCAACTACTTCTTTTTTTATTTTTGATGTATCAAAAGCAGAAAATATACTCCCACTATTTTGTTGAAGAAGCTCAAATTCATCGGGGAACATGTTTTTAGATAAAACTAGTGAAAATAAGTTATCGTCGGATAAACTTTGATCATGATTAACTAGCTTTCTGTAGAAGTAGAATTCGTTAACTATGTTTTGCAAAACCCTCATATCTGAAATAAAAACAGTTACATCCCTTAAAAAATTATGAGATAGGTTTACACCTTTAATTGTGGAAATTAACTCTCGTATTTTTTCATATGAATTATTTGAGTGAATAACTGGAATTATGGGTAGTATAAAGTCGAAAAACTTAGTTCTTTCTGTTGCTGAGAAGCAATCATCTTTAGTTACATAAATAAACTTAATTCCATTCTTATGCTTACCTTTCACTGCATCACTATTATTCAAGATGATGTTTATTTCACGGAGTTTCGTGAATATCTCAGGCTTATTTAACCTCTCTAAGTCTTCAAATATCACCTTGTTATAATTTGAGCTAGAAAAAAAGTATACTAGTTCATCCAGAGTTCTATTCAAAACTGAATCTGATTCTGAAAAGAAACTTACTTCCACATTTGTGGGATTTAAATAACTTATTTTGGATAGTGGTAGATTGTTTTTCAAATATTTGATTATAGATGCAATACCAAACAGGCAACCTGAAAGCATAACTAAAGATAAAGCAATGTTAAAAAACTCTAAATATTTCCCAAGTATTGGCCTAATAGGATCAATAAAAATATAACTTTTTGGATTAAAAATATAAAAAATAGACAGAAGCCAAAGCGAAGCAAGTATGTAGCTCTTCCACTTGGTAGTATCTTTGGAAGTAGCTAATTTACTAAAGCGAGATTTTGGAATTGTTGAAGAAGGCACTTTATAAATAATTTGTTGGACAATGCTTTTTTCTATATCTGCAAAGTCAAAAACCTCTGGCTTACTTGATTTATTATTCCCACCTCCCACTTCATCAACCTGAAAAGCAGCTAGTGAAACATCAATTGATGTATTAGAAAACTCAGTGTTCTTCTTTTTATAAGAGCTCACAAAGCTAGATTTACCAGATGAATACGGGCCTGTGATAGCAATATTGTATGCTTTATCAGATGCAATAACTTGGCCAAAAACATTTGAGACATCACAATCTATCTCAACATCATCTGTTGCACTTAGGAAGTATGGCGTATATCCATCACTCTTTTTTTCAGCTGGAATATCTTCAGCAATCATCGAATAAAATCCTTTTAAAATAGCTTAAAAATCCAAACCCAGCATATCTCAGTTTTTAATATAACAAAACTATAGTTATTTAATTAAAATTAATAACATATTGATTGAATGCGTAAAAATAATCTAACCCGACGCGCTAGCAAGCTAAGCGCCTACAAAACAGTGTATCTACTCGGCTTTAAAGCTGTGAAATAAATTGGCGTTCCGTTGGGCTTCGTATAACTCAATCCAACCTAAGTGAAAACAAAAAAGCCTGCGATTAAGCAGGCTTTTAAATATTTGAGTTCCGAGTTTTTACAACACAATAATGCTAATAACCAAATAAGCAATGAAGGTCAATGCGCCACCAAATAACGCATATGGTAGCTGGGTTTTAACATGAGTGAGTAGGTCACACCCCGATGCAAGTGCCGACACCGCGCTGGTGTCGGATATAGGCGAACAGTGATCGCCAAATATACCGCCGCCCAAAATAGCACCTACAACCAATGAAGGTGGTAAACCCAGTGCTTGTATTAGCGGTACGCCAATAGGGATAAGTATGGCAAACGTGCCCCACGATGTGCCTGTAGTAAACGACATAACCGCCCCTGTTAAAAACAGCACGGGCACTATTAAGTAAATAGGTAAGTAGTCGCCTACTAATGAGGCAACAAACACACCCGTACCTAGCTCTTTTAAGCTTGCACCTAGCGTAAGCGAAAGCAAAACAATACTTACCAATGGGAGTAATTCGCCCATGCCTTTAAAGCCAGTATCAACCAATTGGTGGTGGGTAAATTGGCGCGAACTAATCATTAGTAAGTAAGCAACCACAATCGCGAGCACAGTTGCATATAATACCGATTTAGAGCCGCTACCTTCTGCCAACACACCGTTACCAGTGTAAAACATAAAGCCTACCATGCTGGCAATTAGCGTAAATAATGGCACTAACATAAAGCGCGCTTTAGAACCTTTTACTTCTTCTTTTAGCTCGTTTGTTTGTAGCTCTAATTTTTGTTCGGCCTCTTTCATTGGACCGTGTACTTTATCAAACGCAATAGTGTAAAAAACAATAACCAAGGTAATTATGGCGTAAAAGTTATACCCAACGCTGCCCCACAATACCGATACCGCCGATTCGCCCAATTCGTAATTACCTAATAAACCCAGCACAAATGCGCCCCAGCCGTTAAGTAGTATTAAAATACACACAGGTGCGCTGGTACTATCAATAATATAGGCAAGGCGTGCACGGCTCATTTTAAATTTGTCGAACAGGCCGCGTGACAAAATACCCGACGTAAGCACGCTTAGGTTTGACTCTATAAACACTGCAACGCCGGTAAACATAGTTAAAAAGCCAACTTGGCGCTTACCTTTTGCAACCCCTTTGTTCATTAATAAGTTAACCGTTGCTGCTACACCGCCAGATTCGCGTATGTAGGCAAGTAAAGCACCTATTAAAATACTAAATATGAGTATGCGGCTGTTACCCGGCGAACTTGCCACCGAAATAATACGCTCTATGGTATTTAAAAATGTTGTAAATACGCTATTTCCTTCCCCTTGTAGGGCAAGTAAAAACTCAGAAGACGCCACGGCAACTAGCAGCGCCATAATGACTTCTTTGCGCCAAAACACGATAGCAATCGCAATTAGCGGCGGTAAAATAGAATACCAATGCATAAAAAGTTAACCTTAATTATTAACAACCCGCGCTTAAACGCTTATATGTTAAGCCTAAAACTTAAAAAGTGGCCTAATGGAGTAAACCGCTTAGCTTAATGGATTGATGTTGCCAAGTCACCTGCAAATAAGCCATTGGGCGTAACTGTATTAGCCCATTTTAACCTATACGATAATTTATTGATTTAACAACGCTTCGTAAACAAGCGATACCACAGATCCGTATTGCGCGGTTTCGAATTGTTTGCCTGTAAATTCATAACGTTTTTGTGTGCCTTTAATTGCAGTGTGGCGCGCGTTAGTAAGCAAAACAATGGCCAAGTCGTAAGCGGGATCGATTACTGTTACGGTGCCTGTCCAACCGGTATGGCCATACGCTTGCGAGCTGGCATAAGGCCCAAAGTGCCAACGCCGTGCTTGGTTATTGCCTGCAAGCCTAAAACCTAGGCCGTACGTTTCGTTAGTGCTTTGCGGCGTTAAAAACTGCGCCAAGGCACTTGCGCTAAATAATTGTTGGTCGCCGTAGCCACCATTATTTAATAATAGCTGGCAAAGCACAGCTAAATCGTGGGCGTTACTAAATAACCCGGCATGCCCAGCAACGCCGCCAAAAGAGTAAAATGCGCGTTCGTCATGAACTTGGCCTTGCAACACATGTGTTCGAATATTATCAAAAGTTATACGCCCATCGCGGGTGTTACCGCTAAGTTCGGTGGCTGCAAATTGACTGCGCTCAAAGCCTTTTTTAAGTGGGTTAAATAGCGTGTTACTCAGTGCAAGAGGTGTATAAACGTGCTGCTCTAAGTACTCGTCTAGTGGCTGCCCTGTTATGCGCTCAACCAATACACCTAAAATCATGTAATCAATATCAGAATACACATGTTGCATTGGTTTTTTGTTATTAAGTGGCACCTTGGTGAGCAAAAGCTGTTTAGTGGTTTGGCTATTTTGAGAATAAAATGCATCGCCTTGCTGTGTATCTTTTCGGTGAAAATCAAACACGGGTGGGTAGCCTGCGCTATGAGTAAGTAACTCTTTTACTGTGCGTTGCTCTCGCCCACCGCCTGTGTATTCTGTTAAATAACTTTGCACGGGGTTGTTTATATTGAGTTGCCCTTCGCTTATTAGTTTCATGAGTGCAAAGTTAGTAGCAAATATTTTAGTGTTTGAGGCTAAGTCAAATAGAGTATTCGTTTGCATAGGCTCTGGGCGCAGTAGCATTAGATCGTTTTGCTGGTACTGCTTTGCATCACCATAAGCTGTAAGTTTTATTAGCTCGCCATTTTTAACAACCGCCAGCACCGCACCGGGAAAACCCGCTTTAATATCACGCTCAATCAGTTCATCAACGTCAGTAAAATCAACTGGCTTGTTAGGCGTTAAATTTAATGTAGGAAATGCAAAACGCAGCGTTAAGCTTGCGCCTTTAGGTAAAATATTTTCTACCTTAAATGTGTTTATACCATTATGAGTATGCGCCGCTAAGCTGTAATTATAAAGCGTATTAGTGGTTAACGTATTGGTAGCAAGTTTTTGATTGTTCATGTAAATATCGGCACTTTCGGCGCTGTGGTTTTGTATTAATAATTGGCCGCGCCCTTTATACGCTTTAAATGTGCCACGGTTGTTTACATAAAACCGGCTACTTGGATTTGGCTCAGGAAAGCTGGCTACAACTTGTGCGTTTGGCAGCTCTATTAGCTGACTTTTAATCAGCACTGGCTGCGATTTTAATGAATTATGTGTAGTACTGCAGCCTACAATAATTAAACTCAAAGCGGCTAACCATGCGTTTTTTATGGAGCGAATATTTTCTAAAATAAATAACATGGTTAAGCCTTACTCATATAACAAATAAGGCGCTCGTTGCGCTTTAAATTGTGTAAGACCGCTTTGCCAGCTTTGCTTTATTTGCGCAGCCGACTGCCCTGCCTCTATAGCTAAACGCAGTTTATTAGTACCTGCCAATTTATCCATAAATCCAGCGCGTTCAAAAAAGTCGACGTTATGTTTATTAAGGGTGGCGTAGGCGTTTATTAAGTACGTTAAATTTAGCCCTGTGGCGTTTACTTGTCTTAAATCAAGGGCATGTACCGTTGTATTTTTAAATTTAGGATTTAAAGCGGCGCCTTTAATAGCGCGCGGTGTAAAATTAAAATCCCCTAATTTTACCGGCGAATAACCAATAACCTGAAACGCAAAACCGGTGCCGCGGCCAATACTCACAGGAGTTGCTTCAAAAAAGCACAGCGACGGATAAAGCGCGATTGATTGATCGTTTGGTAAATTAGGACTGGGTTTTACAGGTAAGCTATAACGAGTTGTGCGTGTGTAACGATCAACGGGGATCACGGTGAGCTTTAGATCGGTGGCTTTATTGATCCAGCCCTCGCCTTTGATCATGTTAGCCAGCTCGCCTACCGTCATTCCATGCAATACAGGGATTGGGTGCATGCCTACAAACGATTTAAATTCGTGCTCAAGAACTGGCCCATCAATATAGGCAATATTGGGGTTTGGCCTATCAAGCACTATAAATTCAACACCTTGCTCAGCCGCAGCCTCCATCATGTAATGCATAGAGCTTATGTAAGTATAAAAACGTACACCCACATCTTGAATATCAAAAACAATAACATCTACATTGCTAAGAGCTTCAGCGCTTGGCTTTTTATTCTTACCGTAAATAGAAACAAGCGGGATACCGGTTTTGCTATCTATGGCGTTTTTAACATGAACACCGGCGTCGTGATCGCCTCTAAAGCCGTGCTCAGGTGCAAAAATTTTAGTAATGTTTATGTTTTTAGTCAGTAGGCTGTCAACCAAGTGTGCTCGGTCAACTAAAGAGGTTTGATTTACCACCAATCCAACACGTTTATTTTGTAATTGCGGTAAATACATTGCCGGTTGTTCAGCCCCGACGGTTACTGAATGCTTTGCTTCATTCGCGTGTGTGGTAACAGTAAAAAGCGCACTTAAACTCAATAAAAATATAAAAAATACGGTTTTAAACATACAGCAAGATCCTTTTAAACAAGGTGTTTAAAATACCACAGCTTAAGTTAAAGAGCAGCGAATGCTTTTGAGTAGATACATAAGTAATTAGAAGCTACGCTTCTCACGTGAGCAAGCTCTACGTCTACGACGATTTAAGCTTCAGCGTTTAATTACTCATAGTGGTTTTGAACTACTCATTTACTCCTCTTTTATTTCTCTTTGTGCAGTTATGTTTAAGAGCGTTATTCACAAAGAGGTTTAGAGACGCTGCGCTTTTAGAGAAGGACTAAATGGAAGATTTGGCAGTATGTATCATTAGGTTTAACTGATATCTGAAAGCTTTCTCAAATTTCAGGCATAAAAAAAACCGACTTAGCATCGGCTTATGTATGAAAGTGGTGGGCGCAG